>CAJXVL010000001.1 GCA_913061205.1 uncultured Flavobacteriaceae bacterium
AGATTCCTCTACGTCTCGTGGGCTCGGAGATGTGTATAAGAGACAGATTTTAGACCAATTAACTTCGCAGCAGGCGATTGATTTAGAAAAAAGATACGGAGCACATAATTACCATCCCTTACCAGTGGTATTAAATAGAGGAGAAGGGGTGTTTGTTTGGGATGTAGAAGGAAAAAAATATTATGATTTTTTATCTGCTTATTCTGCAGTTAATCAAGGGCATTGTCATCCTAAAATTGTTGAAGCCTTAAAGGATCAAGCAGGTTTATTAACGTTAACATCCCGTGCATTTCATAATGATATACTAGGGCAATATGAAAAGTACGTTACTGAACTATTTGGTTATGATAAAATTCTACCTATGAATACTGGTGTAGAAGGTGGAGAAACTGCATTAAAGTTATGTAGGAAATGGGCATACAAGGTAAAAGGAATTCAGCAAAATAAAGCAAAGATTTTATTTGCAGAAAACAATTTTTGGGGTAGAACCTTAGCTGCAGTATCTTCCTCTAGCGATCCAAGTGCATTTAATGACTATGGACCATATTTACCTGGGTTTGAGATTATAAAATATAATGATTTAAAAGCATTAGAAATAGCCTTAGAGGATCCCAATGTAGCTGGGTTTATGGTGGAGCCTATTCAGGGTGAAGCTGGAGTGATGGTGCCAGATGAAGGCTATTTGAAAAAAGCTTATGAATTATGCAAATCAAAAAATGTATTATTCATTGCAGACGAAGTTCAAACTGGAATTTCTAGAACTGGAAAACTATACTGCTGCCAACACGAAGGAGTTAAACCAGATATTTTAATTTTAGGGAAAGCATTATCTGGAGGAGTTTTTCCAGTTTCAGCAGCTTTAGCAGATGATGAAATAATGATGACAATTAAACCAGGCGAACACGGTTCTACTTTTGGAGGTAATCCCTTAGGTTGTAGGGTGGCTATGGCTGCATTAAAGGTAGCTGTAGACGAAAATCTAGCTGCTAATGCAGAAAAATTAGGAAGTCTTTTTAGAAAAGAGTTATCTAGTTTTGCTAGTAAAAATAATTTATTAAAATCTGTAAGAGGTAAAGGCTTATTAAATGCAATTTTGATAAACGATACAGAAGATAGTTCAACGGCTTGGGATATTTGTTTGAAATTAAGAGATAATGGATTGTTAGCGAAACCTACTCATGGTAATATTATTCGATTTGCCCCACCTTTAGTTATAACAGAAGAACAAATTATGGATTGCATATCAATTATTAAAAATACAATTAATGAATTTGAAATTTAAATAGAATAAACATATCATAAAATATAAAAGCGGCTAATGGCCGCTTTTATATTTTATAATAAAAAGATAATTATTAATAATTATTTGCTTTATTTGAAGTATGAAAATTGGAGATAAAGTTTCTGTATTAGATGAAGATATATCCGGTGAAATTACCGGTATATCAAAAAATGAAATAACAATAATAGATTCAGATGGTTTTGAATATCAGTATTTAGAAAAAGAATTGGTATATGACTCTAATGATTTTTCTGATTTAACTATTTCTCTTCAAAATATTTCTGAAATCATTTCAGAAAAGGAACAGAAAAAGAATAAAAACATACCGAAAGTAAAATCTAAAGATAGAAGCCTTCCTCCAATGGAGGTAGATTTGCATATCCAACAATTGGTTCCAAAAACCAGAGGATTGGATAATTTTGAAATATTGAATATACAATTAGATACTGCAAGGTATAAGATCACATTTGCCATTTCAAAAAGAATACAACGTATCGTGTTTATCCATGGAGTTGGAGAGGGAGTTTTACGTTATGAATTACACCGACTATTAAAAGAATACGAAGGCCAGCTTAAGTTTTACGATGCTGATTATCAAAAGTATGGAATTGGAGCAACGGAAGTTTACTTATTTCAAAATAAAAAATAACTTAATTAAAATCGGGTGTTACAGAAATAGTTCCATCAATCACACCACTTTTATTTCCAAGTATCATGGTTTCCTTTGTAATTTCTTCAGAACCATTTACCAATACTAAATTATTAATAACCAACTCAATATCACTTGTTATTTGGTAAGAATGTATTCTGTATTGATCTATGGCATTGCTATTTGCAATAGCTGCAGTTAAATAGTCAGGATCATCACTAGTACCGGTAAAATCATTAGTAGGATCTAAATCTCCATTGGCATCTTCGTAGCGTGTTAATATGGTATCTCCATCATCATCAATGTCTAAATAATCAAAAATCCCATCATTATCAGTATCTAAAGGAAATTCATTGTTTCCGGATAAAAAACCAGCACCTAACTCATTAACAGTAGGTACATTATCTCCATCGTCGTCATTGTCAAAATAATTTAATAATCCATCGTTATCCGTATCTAAATTACTTTCTGGGTCTTCTTCAATTCCATCTTCATCATCTCTAGTTACAATAGTTGTAAGTAAAGCTATACCTGATGCTCCCAAATATTCTATACTTACACTAGGGCTCGTTGGCGGAATGTTACTGCAAAAATAACTATCAGTGATATCACCATCGTATTTACGATAATCAACAACATATGTATCGCCGTTTAAAACGTATTCTACAGTTCCGGATTCAAAAAACAAAACATCTGAAGTTTCTAAAATTAAAGAAATACTCTCTGCGGATAAAGAGTTGTTTATATTATAAAAAATATAAGCTCCAGGGCCACCACAATTATTTAAATTTGAAGTTTCAAAGTTGAAATCTGTAACTATGATCTCGCCATCATTACAAGAGTAGAATAAGCTAAAAAGAATAAGAATAAAAAATAATTTACGCATAACAAATAAATGTACACAAATAAACAATTTTCTTTATTATGAAACTATAAAATTTAGTATTTTTGGCAACTATCAAGTTATAATTTTATTATTTTTAGCAACTATGAAGACCGTTTATTTTGATAATGCAGCAACCACTAAGGTTAGAGATGAAGTTGTGCTAGAGGTCTCTAAGGCTTTAAGTGAATACGGCAACCCATCTTCTACACACGCTATTGGTAGATCTTCAAAATCAATATTAGAAAATTGTCGAAAAGAAATTGCATCAATTTTTAAAGTATCAGCTGCTGAAATAATTTTCACTTCTGGTGGTACAGAAGCAGATAATTTAATTCTTAATAGTTGTGTTCGTGATTTGAAAGTTACTAGAATAATTACAAGTAAAATTGAGCATCATGCAGTATTGCATGCCGTTCAAGAACTGAGCTTAAATTATAATTTAAACGTTAATTATGTGAATTTAGATGCCAATGGAATGATAGACTATAATCATTTAGATAAGTTACTTAATGACAACTCTAGTAAAACATTAGTAAGCTTAATGCATGTAAATAACGAGATAGGAAACCGCATTGATTTAAAAAAAGTTGCAGATTTATGTAAAGAAAACAATGCTTTATTTCATAGTGATACGGTGCAATCTGTTGGTCACTATAATTTAAATTTCTCTGAAATTCCAATTGATTTTGCAGCAGTAGCTGCACATAAATTTCATGGGCCAAAGGGAGTTGGTTTTGCATTTATTCGAAAAAACTCTGGATTAAAACCCCTAATTGTAGGAGGACAGCAAGAAAGAGGATTAAGAGCTGGAACGGAATCTGTATATGCAATAGCTGGATTAAACAAAGCCTTGCAAATCTCTTATAGTAATTTGGAAGAAGAGATGGAATATATTAAGTCTATTAAAAATTATTTTAAAGACCGACTTCTTCAAGAAATACCAAATTCAAAATTAAATGGTTATTGCGGAGATGATTCCTTAAGTACTTATACTTTATTAAATGTATTGTTACCGATGAAGCCAGAAATTGGGACCATGTTATTATTTCAATTAGATTTAAAAGGGATAGCTTGCTCAAAAGGTTCTGCTTGCCAAAGTGGAAGTGTAGGAGGTTCTCATGTTTTAGCTGAAATACTTTCCGAAGAAGATATGCAAAAACCTTCACTTCGATTTTCATTTTCAACATTTAATACTAAGGAAGAAGTTGATTATGTTATTGAAACATTAAAAGATATCATTCAATCTTAATTTGAATTCTAAAACCTCATAGTAGTTCGTAAATTAAAAACACGAGGAGTTAAATAGTTAGGGATTGAATACTGCACTTTTGTGTAAACATCCCTGACAAATGTGTTTGTAATTGAGTTTTGTACATCAAAAATATTAAAAATTTCCAGCCCTACAGTAAGTTCTTTAAAAGGTTTGAAAAAACCAGAATTTTTTAGCTTATTTTCATTGATTAATACATACGAAAAGCCAACATCAGCTCTTTTATAATCAGGTAACCTTGTTTGGTAGTCGTAAGGGTCAGCATAACTAGGTGAACCTCCTGGTAGACCTGTATTATAAGTTAAATTAAGATATAACTTTAAATCAGGTATAACCTTTACGTAATCTTGAAATAGTACCGCGAATTTTAATCGTTGATCTGTGGGTCTAAAAATATAGCCTCTATCATTAATATTTTCTTCTGTTTTAAGATAACCTATACTTACCCAGCTTTCGGTTCCTGGTACAAATTCTCCTGCTAATCTTACATCTACTCCATATGCATATGCAACTGCGTTATTTCTTGCACGGTATCGTATTCTTACATTTTCTAATGTATATGGGTTGACATCGGTTAGGGATTTATAATAAATTTCAGAATTTAAGGTAAATGGTCTTTCCCAAAGGTCAAAGCTATAATCGTTACCCAAAACGATATGAATGGATTGTTGTGCTTTAACTTCTGGATGAACAATCCCTAAAGAATCTCGCAACTCTCTATAAAGAGGAGGTTGGTGGTAAAAACCACCTGAGACTCTAAAAAGCATATCAGCTTCCCAGTTGGGTTTTAGTGAGATTTGAGCTCTTGGGCTAAAAACGGTTTGGGTGTTACTTGTTAATCCTTTTCCAGCAACAGTCCAATTATGAGCCCTAAGGCCTGCGTTTAGCCATAAATCACTATTTCCTAAGGTTGTTCTTTTGCTCCATTGTACAAATCCGGAAATGTGATCTATTTGAACATCGTTAATTGCTCTAACTGCAGTATAAGGAACAATTGGAGAAACAAAAGGGTCATAAGGTTGATTATTTCCTAGATCTCCTATAGGTGGTCGAATAGAAAACCCTGCGGAATCAATTATTTCATACTCTTGAATTCGATCACGAATGTCTTCATGCGTATATTTAATACCGTACTCTATGTTATGGTCTTCAATAGATAAAAGACCTTTGTGTTCTAAATTAATAAATAATGCATCAAGATCGTTTCTAGCGTGTGTTAATTGCGATCCAATTCCTTCTGTAAATTCAACCTCACCAAGATCTTCTCCTCCAATATCGGTATTAACTTCACCCAATCTGTATTCGGCAAAAATATCATAGTGTTCTTGTTCTTTTGAATGATAGATAGACCCAATTACTTTTGCAGTATAACTTTCTGAAACTACATAAGTTCCTTTTAAAGCTCCAAAATAAGTTTGATACTGATCTCTTTCTTGTCCTTCGTAAAAAACCAGCAACGCTACTGGATCTGCAATAGTTCCAAAATTAGTTTGTCTGGTCAAAGGCTCGTATTGATAATCGTTTATAGATATGTTTCCTAAGAAATCAAGTTGAAGTTTATTGGTAATTTTATAGGTAAAATAAGCCTGAGCATCAGCAAATACAGGTTTGTAATTGGCTTCCGTTTCTTTTGAGTTTACAAAAAGACTATTATTTCTGTAACGCAGTCCGGCGATTCCAGTAAAACGACCATTCTTTGAGGCGCCTCCAGCTGAAACATTTGATCCTAGTAAACTTAAATCAGCACTTGCCTCAAAAGAAACAGGCTTGCGATACGTTATGTCTAATACTGATGATAACTTATCACCATATTTTGCTTGAAAACCACCAGCAGAAAAATCAACTTTCGAGGTCAAGTCTGTGTTAACAAAGCTAAAACCTTCTTGTTGTCCACTTCTAATTAAAAAAGGCCTGTACACTTCAATTTCGTTTACATAAACTAAGTTTTCATCATAGTTTCCGCCTCTAACAGCATATTGTGTGCTTAATTCGTTATTGCTATTTACTCCTGGTAACGATTTTATTAAATTTTCAACTCCTGCATTTGCACCTGGAATTCTTCGAATTGCTTCAGGACTTATAGTTATAATGCCTTCTATTTGCATTCTTTTTTTTCGTGATATTACAACTTCACCAATTTGTTCAATATCAATTTTCATCACCGGATTTATTTCAAAGTCTGAATTTGGGCTTAAGGCCGGAATTGAAACTTGAATATTTTTAAATGTAACGTGAGAAAAAATTAAGGTTAACTTTTGATTAGCTGGCACTTCTAGAGAGAAAAAACCATCAAAATTTGTTTGAGTTCCTTCACCATCAGTTGCTATATTAACTTCTGAAACAGGTGTATTTTTTTCGTCAAGGACTATTCCTTTTATGATAGCATTTTGTGATAAAAGGTTTCCGGTAATTATAAAAAATAAAAATAAGACGAGATAAGTAGATGTTTTCAAATGTATTTATAGTTTTATTTTCTAAAAAATGTTGCCTCAAATGTAGCATTATTTCCAACATTATCAATGACAATTAGTTTCAAATTATTTTCAGATTCTGAAATTATTTGATCATCAAAATCATAAGTAAGAACGTCTTTTTTGTAATTATATTCCATTAATATAAACTTCCCATTAATCTTAGCTTTGTAGGAGCTAATTCCACTAAGAACGTCAGTGATTTTTATTTTAAGTGTTTTGTTTTTACTTATCCATTTGTTATCTTGAAAATTCAGCGCTTTAATTTTTGGATCACTTTTGTCTGTTACTAAAACAAATGAACCAAGTGTTTTGGTATATGCAGTTAATTTATTTCCTTTTCTAGAAGTGAAATTATAATAGGGCTCTTTCTTGTAGTTAAGTCTTCCAATGTAAAGCTTGTCAATATCCTCGTCATTGTAATTTGAAATATCTGTTGAAATGCTGATACTTTTATGAAGTGGAATAGTGTTTTTATGCAATACCAAGGTGTCTTCTTTTGCGTTAATGTCTAGATATACATCTTCATAAAAACTATTCGTTGGTATGTAAATATTAAATTTTCCTTTCCTTATTGAAGTTGCTTCATTAGCATAAATGAAATCTTTAGTAATGCTTGATTCTCTCTTTTTTACAATGGCTAACTGTTCTCCTTTTATGGGTATTGATATGCTTACTTTGTTATTTTTAAAATCGGTAACTTCTATTTTATAGGTGTAATTTAATTGATTTTGCACATCTATAAATCCATTTTCATCTTCTAGTTGTATGATACTCAATGGGTTATTGGCTTGTCTAAAAAGTTTTTGTACTCGACTTTTATTGTTTTTAAAATATTGATAATCTATAAACCTGTTCAAGTACCTTGTTTCTGCAAATGAAAATTTTTCAAAAGCTATTTTAAATTTTTCCTTCCCATTACAATAGGTGTCAATTTTATAAACCCCATTCTTATTGGAAGCTCCATTTTGTTGGTCATAGGTTGATATTCCGAAACCAATTTTTCCAAAAGCAGTAATGTTTTCTGCGTTGTAGGATCCGTCTTTTTGAGGTATCAACCTTATTTTTACCCGATTTTCTGATTGATTAATCTGGGCATCTTTACTTAAAGGATACGCAAATACACTAGAAACTATGGGTTTTTTTGTATCGGAAATTTCTATACCAAAAAGCAAAGGATTCATAGGTCTAGAATTTGAATCGCGAATTTCAAAATGAAGATGCGGCCCTTCACTGCCTCCGCTATTACCAGTGTAGGCGATAAGATCACCTTTCTTTACCTTTAGTTGGTTGTCTTCTGGGAATAGTTCAATTTCATAAACTTCTTTTTTATATTGAGCATTTTTCAGATAGTTTTGAATGCTATCTTCATATTTTTTTAAATGGGCATACACTGTAGAATACCCATTCGGATGTTTTATGTATAAGGCCTTTCCATATCCAAAATGAGAAACTTTTATCCTACTTACAAAGCCATCTGCAGGGGCATATATAGGAATTCCTTCTTGTTGTTGAGTTTTTAAGTCAATACCACTATGAAAATGATCAGTTCTAAGTTCTCCGAAACTGCCAGATAGAATTAAAGGAATTTCAATTGGATTGTTAAAATATGTTGTTGGAATACTATCTTGAGCGAACGTAAACCAATAGAAAAATAAGAAGAAGAGTTTAAGTAGTTTCATAGTGTAAAATTAACAATACGCTATAAATAATTAGAGGAATTGAGGTAATTTAATAGATAAGTTATTCAATAATACAAAATATAGTGGTTTTTAATTGGCTTTTCAACCGCCGATTGTTAACTTTGTAAACAGAGTATTGAAATAAATTTTAATGAGCAATCTATCAGAAATTGTTGATTCTCTTGAGAATAGGGTTGGCAAACTGCTTCAAGAACATGAGAACTTGAAGAACAAAAAGTCAAAACTAGAAGAAGAAATTACAGTTTTAATGACGCAACAAGATCAATATAGCAAACAAATTGAAAATTGGCGTGAAGAATGTACTACATTAAAGTTAGCAAATTCGATGCTTGGCAGTAATGAATATAAGCGAGAAACAAAACTCAAAATAAATGAATTAGTTCGGGAAATTGACAAATGTATAACACAACTTTCTGAATAAATTAAAAAATGTCAAACCAACAAAAAATAAAACTATCCATTGCAGACAGAGTATATCCATTAACAACTACTCCAGAGCAAGAAGAAGGGCTAAGAAAAGCTACAAAAAAGATAGGTGAAATGATTAAAAGGTTTGAGAAAAGTTATGCTGTAAGAGATAAACAAGATGTATTAGCAATGTGTGCTTTGCAATTTGCGACTCAAGTAGAGCAAAAAAAAATAGATAATACAGAAGATAGCCAACATATTGAGGAGAAATTAAATAAATTAAATCAAATGTTGCACGATTTTTAAATCGTACGTTCTTTAAAACAAGGTTACTGCCTACATTAATACTACTTTTGGTAAACTCAACGCGAATTCTTTTAAAAAGGGTGAGTTATAGTTGTAAAAGCGAGCCGTGTCCTTAGGGAGAGCGGATACTTGACCAGCTAATTAACCCTAAACTTGTTTTAAGGAGTTTATACAAAACCCAGCTATTAATGTAGGTTTTTTTATGAATAAAACTCAAGCTATATTTAGCTAGTAGTTTAAATATAATAACAACAATGGACAATATAATAGTACCCATAATAGTAGGCGTTGTAGCAATAATCATTGGATTTGTAATCGCAAAAATACTAGAGAAAAATAAGGCTTCAGATATCATTAAATCTGCTAAAAAAAGAGCTACTTATATCGCTAAACAAGCAGGAGTAGATGCAGAGACCATGAAGAAAGATAAAATGCTTCAGGCTAAAGAAAAATTTTTAGAATTAAAAGCAGAGCATGAAAGGGTTATTTTAAATAGGGATAAAAAAATATCTGAATCAGAAAAAAGGACTCGTGATAAAGAGTCAAAAGCAACCAGTGATCTTGCAAAATCAAAAAATTTAATTTCTGAGTTTGAACAAAAGAAAAAAGAATGTGATGAACGCATTTCTTTTTTAGATAAAAAGCAAACTGAAGTTGATAAAATGCATCGCCGACAAGTTGAGCAACTAGAGGTTATTTCTAGTTTATCTGCCGAAGATGCAAAAGCTCAGTTAATGGAAACGATAAAAGATGAGGCCAAAACAGATGCAATGGCATACATTCAAACTTCATTAGAAGAAGCCAAATTAACAGCCCAACAAGAAGCCAAAAAAGTTATTATAAATACGATACAACGAATAGGAACAGAAGAAGCAATAGATAATTGTGTCTCTGTTTTTAATCTAGAAAGTGATGATGTAAAAGGTAGAATTATTGGACGTGAGGGAAGAAATATTCGTGCAATAGAAGCTGCTACTGGAGTAGAGATTATAGTAGACGATACTCCAGATGCAATTATTTTATCTTGTTTTGATTCCGTTAGAAGAGAAGTTGCTCGTTTGTCTTTACATAAATTAGTAACCGATGGGCGTATTCATCCAGCTCGAATTGAAGAAGTAGTTAAAAAGACCACTAATCAGATAGAAGAAGAGATTAAAGAAGTAGGAAAGCGTGCTGTTATTGATTTAGGGATTCACGGATTGCATCCAGAATTAATTAAAGCTGTTGGACGTATGAAATTCCGTTCTTCTTATGGTCAGAATTTATTACATCATTCTCGTGAAGTAGCTAAGCTTTGTGGTGTGATGGCTTCAGAATTAGGTTTGAATCCTAAATTAGCTAAGAGAGCCGGATTATTGCATGATATTGGAAAAGTTCCTGAAACAGAAACAGAACTTCCTCACGCTTTATTAGGAATGCAAATGGCTGAAAAGCATGGAGAAAAACCGGATGTTTGCAATGCTATTGGTGCCCATCATGATGAAATAGAAATGACGAGTTTATTATCTCCAATCATTCAAGTTTGTGATGCCATAAGTGGAGCTAGGCCTGGGGCAAGACGTCAGGTGTTGGATTCGTATATACAACGTTTAAAAGACCTAGAAGATGTTGCTTTTGGATTTAAAGGTGTAAACAAAGCATATGCAATTCAAGCTGGACGTGAGCTTCGTGTGATGGTTGAAAGTGAGAAGGTAAGTGATGAAAAAGCATCTGAATTATCATTTAATATTTCACAAAAAATTCAAACTGAAATGACCTATCCTGGTCAAGTAAAAGTTACGGTTATTAGAGAGACAAGAGCAGTAACTATTGCAAAATAAATCGTGGATACCTGGTTCCTTAGGTATTGAGATGGAGTTATTGCTAAATATGATTCTAATTATCAATAACAAATACCTATCTTCTTGGATGAAAATTATTTATAATTTGGCTTAAGTGTCTTTTATCTAGATGAGTATAAATTTCAGTAGTAGTAATGCTTTCATGCCCAAGCATTTGTTGAATAGCCCTTAGATCTGCTCCATTTTCTAATAAATGAGTTGCAAATGAATGTCTAAAGGTGTGTGGGCTTATGTTTTTTTGTATTCCTGCCTTTTCCGTTAATTCTTTTACGATGTGAAAAATCATTGATCTTGTTAACTCATTCCCTCGTCGATTTAAAAACAAGGTGTCTTGAGCATTGGGTTTAATGACTTGATGGACTCTAATTTCATTTCTATAAATATCAATAAATTTAATAGTTAAAGAGCCTATAGGAACAAAACGTTGCTTGTTTCCTTTTCCGGTAACTTTGATAAACCCTTCGTCAAAAAACAAATCGGATATTTTTAAACTTATCAATTCTGAAACCCGCAAACCACAACCATATAATACCTCAATAATTGCCCTATTACGTTCCCCCTGAGGCTTGCTTAAATCTATGATTGAAATAATTGTATCAATTTCCTCAATAGAAAGCGTATCTGGTAATTTTCTTCCGATTTTTGGGCTTTCAATAAGATCTAATGGATTAGTAGCTCTATATTCTTCAAAAATTAAGTAATTAAAAAAACCTTTTAGTCCAGATATGATTCTGCTTTGAGACCTTGGATTTAATTCCTTAGCGATGTTATAAATAAACTCTTGAAGCGTTTCTTTTTCAATATTAATCGGTGATGTTTTGACATTATTTAAAACCATCCATTTCACCAACTTATTAATGTCAAAAGTATAGTTAGAAATAGAGTTTTCAGAAAGACCCCTTTCTATTTTTAGATAATTTTGATAATGTGTAATAGCTTGTGGCCATTTCATGTATCTGTTGTATTTTTTAGGTTAGTCAACTGGTTTTTTGAATAACATTTTCTTTAAATATAATAAATTTTCTTGCCCGGTTTATATAGCGATATTAATCATAAAATAGCATAATAGTAATTATATTTTAATCATTAATCTACTTTTTTTTTATATTTGTAATTTAACTAAATAAATTAATTATGAAAAATTTTACTTTACTTGTTTTTGCACTATTATTATCGACTAGTTCTTTTTCTCAAGGAATTGATCTTGGTATAAAAGCAGGAGCAACATTTGCTAATTTAACAGATGTAACTGATGCTTCCACAAAAACTGGCTTTGTTGGTGGTGCATTTGTAACTATAAAATTTTCGGATAAAATTGCAATTCAAGGAGATCTTTTATATTCTCAGCAAGGAGTAGAATTGGATGTTGATAAAATTAATCTAGACTATATTAACTTCCCTATAGTATTAAAATACTATATTATAAAAAGGATAAACATTCAGGCAGGACCTCAATTTGGAACGGTTATTAATGATAACTTAGCGGAATTTCTAGGATCTAATATAGATTTTAATTCTTTTGATGTTACTGGTGTTGTGGGTATAGGAGTAGATCTACCATTAAATTTCCGAGTAACAGGAAGGTATGGTTTTGGTTTGTCTGATATTAGCTTTTCGGACAACGACTTTTCAATAGATACCAATTCAAAAAACAGTGTATTTTCTTTAACAGCTGGATTTAGTTTCTTGTAGTAATTACAGCAATAATTCAATTAATTAGGTCCATTTAAAATAAAAAGTCATTTCTTTTAATAACTGGTATTTTGTTAGTAAAATATTAAAAACTTTAAATATGGTTTTTTTACTAAAAATTTTTGTTTCTGATATCGTTATTTGATCTGTAGCATCATATTATACTTTTTTTGGCTATGTATTGTTTGAAGAAAATACTAATTTTTTGTAGTTTTACGATATGAATATTATTATTATTAACGGTCCTAATATCAACTTACTCGGAAAAAGAGAGCCAGGTATTTATGGGAGTCAATCTTTTGAAGATTTCTATGATGGTCTAGTTGCTAGGTATCCCCAAGTAACACTTTCTTATTTTCAATCAAACATAGAGGGTGAGCTGATAGATAAAATTCAAGAAGTTGGGTTTTCTTATGATGGGATAATTCTAAATGCTGCTGCTTATACACATACTTCTATAGGTATTGGCGATGCGGTAAAGGCTATTTCGGCTCCAGTAATAGAGGTTCACATATCAAATACCTACTCCAGAGAAGCGTTTAGGCATCAATCATTTATTGCACCCAATGCTAAGGGAGTAATCCTGGGCTTTGGATTAAAAAGTTATGAGTTGGGCTTGCAAAGTTTCTTATAAAAAAAACGTCCCATTTTAATGAGACGTTTTTTTTAAGTTTTCTTTTTTTTCTTTTACAAATGTATCACTTCACCATAAGCGTCAGCAACAGCTTCCATTACTGCTTCACTCATAGTAGGATGAGGATGTATCGTTTTTAAAACTTCATGCCCTGTAGTTTCTAACTTTCTTCCTAAAACAGCTTCCGCAATCATATCGGTTACGCCAGCGCCAATCATATGGCATCCTAACCATTCTCCGTATTTAGCATCAAAAATCACCTTTACAAAGCCTTCTTTAGTTCCCGCGGCACTTGCTTTTCCAGAGGCTGAAAACGGGAATTTTCCAACTTTAATATCATATCCTTTTTCGATGGCTTGTTTTTCAGTGAATCCAACAGAAGCAATTTCAGGTGTCGCATAGGTACATCCAGGAATATTCCCGTAATCAATTGATTCTATATGCATTCCTTTAATTTTTTCAATACAAGTAATACCTTCTGCTGATGCTACATGTGCTAATGCAGGACCGGGAGTTATATCTCCAATGGCATAATAACCTGGGATGTTAGTTTGGTACCAATCATTTACTAATATTTTATCACGATCTACAACAATTCCTACCTCTTCTAAACCAATGTTTTCTAAATTTGATTTTATTCCTACAGCAGAAAGTACAATTTCAGCTTCTAAAATTTCTTCTCCTTTTTTCGTTTTAACACTCGCTTTTATCGTTTTTCCTGAGGTGTCAACACTTTCAACAGAAGAATTGGTCATCACTTTAATTCCTGCTTTTTTAAATGAGCGTTCAAATTGCTTTGATACTTCTTCATCTTCTAAAGGAACTAAATTTGGTAAATATTCTACAATAGTTACCTTGGTTCCCATGGCATTGTAGAAATGTGCGAATTCAGCTCCAATTGCACCACTACCAACTACGATCATACTTTTAGGTTGCTTTTTTAAAGTCATAGCTTCTCTATATCCAATTACTTTTTTACCATCTTGAGGTATATTTGGTAATTGTCTTGAGCGAGATCCTGTAGCTATTATTATGTGGTCTGCGGTATATTCTTTTCCGTCAACTTCCACTTTTTTTCCTGGTTTTAGTTTTCCAAAACCATTGATGACATCAATCTTATTTTTTTTCATTAAAAACTGAACACCATTACTCATTCCATTCGCTATCCCACGACTACGTTCTACCACTTTAGTGAAGTCTTTATCTGGATTTTCTAAACTTAAACCATAATCTTCTGCATGTTTTAAATAATCGAATACTTGAGCGCTTTTAAGCAATGCTTTAGTTGGAATACAGCCCCAATTAAGACAAACACCACCTAAACTTTCTTTTTCTATAACTGCGGTTTTGAAACCTAATTGTGATGCTCTAATAGCGGTAACATATCCGCCAGGACCACTTCCTAAAACTATAATATCGTATTTGCTCATTTTGTTGATTTTTATTAGTTTTCTAAAATGCGAAATTACAAAATGTATATGTAATGCAATAAAAAAGCATCATAAATCAATTCCAAAAAAGAATATAATTATAGATGCTGTTTTAAAATTAATTATAAAAATTAATCTTTCTTAAAATCGATAGATAAAGAATTTACACAATAACGTTGGCCAGTTTCGGTTGGACCATCGTTAAAAAGATGACCGATGTGACCACCACAGTTATTACAGACAATCTCTGTTCGCACCATTCCAAGACTTTTATCCAATACATTTTTTATACTTCCTTCAATTGCGTCGTCAAAAGAGGGCCAGCCGCAACCACTTTCAAACTTTTGGCTACTTTTAAATAATGGAACATTGCAGGCTCCACATTGATAGTTGCCGTTTTCAAAATGAAGATTAAACTTTCCAGTGAATGGACGTTCTGTTCCTTTTTCACGTAACACATGGTAGGCTTCCTTTGAAAGTTTCTCTTTCCAGTATTCTTCAGGTTCTTGATTTGGGAATATATTATTTTTCATCCATCGTTTTTTTGGGAATAAATTTAAGAGCCGCACCATTAATACAATGTCTCAAGCCAGTCGTATTAGCAGGACCATCGTTAAAAACATGACCTAAATGGCCACCACAGCTTGCACAATGCTCTTCCGTTCTAGTATATAGTAAGTCATTATCAGTTGAGAATTCTACATTAGCTTTTATTTCTCGATCGAAACTTGGCCAACCTGAACCGCTGTCAAATTTATATTCACTTTTAAATAAAGGTGTGTCACAGGCTGCACAAATATATGTACCCTTGTTATGGTTTTTATTAAATTCACTCGAAAAGGGACGTTCAGTGCCTTTTTCACGTAAGATATAATACTCTTGTGGACTTAGCGTTTCTTTCCATTCTGCTTCGGTCTTAGTAATAGGAAAAAGATCTGTACCTTTCTTAGACTGAGCTTTTGTATTACAGCTAAATAATACAATACTCAATAACAATAATGCAACGTTTTTCATTCTAAATTATAATGTTTAATTTTTATAAAATATGTGATTTACACACGATTAGTTTGATAATAATTGAATGTCTGAAGCTTCTAATTGTATTATATTCATTAACTCATTCATTCCTAGGTTGCTGTTTGCATATTCAGCTGGAAGAATTGCTATTCTAAATATTTGGTTATCAGTATATTCAACACCTAAGGTGTTTAAATTGAAATTTGCATCTAAGAAGATATTTACATCTATATAAGTATGGTCAAATGTATATAATAGCGTTCCTTGATTTAGAAAATAAGTTTGAGGTAATTGACTCCAAACATCAATATTACCATCGACTACTTCTTCTAATAAATAAACTAAAACAACATCAGATTCATAAACTACTATATCTGATGGAAATGTTACCAGTCTACTATAACTATTATTTGGATTAAAATTTGCAGTGGCTTCAAATACTTTACCTAATTCTGAATAACCCGGAGGTCCAGCAGGTCCGGTACAAGAAATTAATAAGACGAAGGCACAAAGTGTGAACAATAAAGATAGTTTTTTCATAATTATTATTTTTTTTAATTTATCTGCAAAATTCATTCCAAAACAAAATACAGACTGTAAATATAGAAAAATTAGTATCTTTAAATTTTTAATATCACAATAATTAAAGTTATCGTCTGATCTTTTTTAGTCTTAATTAATTATAATATTTAATATGCAATACCTAAAAAAGGGAAGTAAAAAATTATTGAATGCTTGGGCATTTTACGATTGGGCAAATTCAGTTTATAGTTTAGTAATCGCATCTGCTGTATTCCCAATTTATTATCAAGCATTGTTCAGTTCTGCAGGAATTAATTCAATCACTATTTTTGGAGGTGAAATAAGAAGCACTCCGCTTATCAGCTATACGACAGCTGCGGCATTTGTGATCGTTTCTTTACTAATTCCAATTCTTTCTGGTATTGCTGATTTTGTAGGCAATAAGAAAGTTTTTATGAAGTTTTTCTGTTATTTGGGAGCTCTTTCTTGTATGGGTTTATATTTCTTTAGCTTAGAAAATATTTTGGTTAGTTTATTGTTATATTTTTTGGCATTAGTTGGTTTTTGGAGTAGTTGGGTATTTTATAATTCCTATTTGCCAGATGTAGCATTTCCAGAACAACAAGATCGATTAAGTGCAAAAGGATTTTCATTAGGGTATATAGGAAGCGTTATTTTGTTATTATTTAATTTGGCAATGATAATGATGCCAGATACCTTTGGCTTTGGTGACGACGGTGCTGCGAAAATGCTAGCAATGAAATATTCTTTTATTTCTGTAGGAATTTGGTGGATTGTTTTTAGTCAATATACTTTTTATTATTTGCCAAAAGGAAATAAATCTAATAATAAAATTTCAGGGAGAATTTTACTGGATGGCTATAAAGAGTTACGAGGTGTATATCAATCATTGTCTGAAAACCTAATGCTCAAACGTTATTTGTCTGCATTTTTTGTATACAGTATGGCAGTTCAAACGGTAATGTTGGTTGCTGCTTATTTTGGAGAACAAGAGATAAATTGGGGAGATGATGATCAAAAAACAATTGGTTTAATTTCAAGTATTTTAATTATACAATTAGTTGCAATTGTTGGGGCTCAATTAACCTCAAAAGCTTCAGAAAAATATGGAAATGTACCCACACTAATTGTAATTAATGGAATTTGGGCAGTAATATGTGTTGTTGCATTTTTTATTACTTCTCCTTTTCAATTTTATGCCACTGCTGGTTTTGTTGGAATGGTTATGGGTGGTATACAAGCTTTATCAAGATCCACCTATTCAAAATTTTTACCAGAAACAAAAGATACCGCCTCTTATTTTAGTTTTTACGATGTTTCTGAAAAAATAGGAATTGTAATCGGAATGTTAATATATGGTATCATTGATCAATTAACGGGTAGTATGCGTAATTCTATCTTGTTTTTAGTGGTGTTTTTTATAATTGGGGCACTTTTATTATTTAGAATCCCAAGAAATAAGTAAAACTCCACAATTTTTATTTATGTTTGTTGTTATTAAGAAATAAAAACTACTTATGAAGAAATTTGAATTCTTAAAATGGATAATTGCCTTAGTCGTCCTTATTAATTTTTCTGCTTGCATTAATGAACCCTTAGAAGGAGATTTTCCTCAGAATGAGGATATAATTAACATAGACGAGGGTGGCTTTATAGCTGATATAGGGTTTAATAGATTTACTGCTAATGTTGCAGTTGGAACATTAAGTACTTCCAATATTTTAACCATAACAGGTTCCATACTAGAAACTGGAGAAAGTATTGTCTTGATTGTTGGAAACCCTGAAATTGGGATATTTAATTTAACTGCTGGATTAGGGACTGATAACAGTGCGTCCTATTTTGAAACCGAAACGAGTAATTCTTATGTTTCTTTTGGTGCATCTGGAGCTTCAGGTCAATTAAGTATTACTGAGTTTGATATTCAAAATTTAAAAATCACTGGAACCTTTAGTTTTACAGGAACTAGATTCGCTTTAGATGAAGCTGGGAATCCAATATTAGATGCTGCTGGGAATCCAGTTATCGAAGATAAAGACATTACAAATGGAATTTTCAATAAAATTAGTTTTACTAACGAAGATCAAGGTGGTGGAGGAACACCAATTAATGATGTGTTTTTTGCAAAAGTAGATGGTGTTGATTTTGATAGTGAATCGGTAACGACTACATTAAATGAAGTTGCAGGAGTCTCTGTAGTTAAGATTGTTGCTGTAAATGAAGAAGGAGAAATTATGCGAATTGATATTCCTGAAGATTTAGGTCTTGGAACCCATGATATGTTAGCTCTTTCCGATGGTACAAAGTTAATTAGTCTTTACAATCCTGCATCTATTGGAGAGAACTTAACCTCCAGCCCAGGAAAAATTACCATTACTAGGTTTAATACCTTTACGGGAATTATAGAAGCAACTTTCAATTTCACTGCAACTGATCCATTAGGATTAGATCCAACGGTAGCTGAGATTACGGAAGGTAATTTTAAAGTAGATTATATTTCATCTCCTGGAGATACGGTTACCAGTTTCACTGCAACGATTGATGGTGAAGTTTTTGGTCCGGATTCTATTTTTGTAGGAGAATCTATATTTAATGGAGTTTCTCGATTTAATATAACTGCTATCATTTCTACTTCAGGTCAAAAAATGGGATTATTTTTTCCAAAAAACATTGAAGTTGGAACTTATGAATTGACAACCAGTTTAATAAATGGTAGTGAGAAATTTAGTCAATACACACCGGAAATTGGTGTTTCAATGACTTATATATCCAGTCCAGGTATCTTAACTATTTTAGATTATGATTTGGAAGCTAGAATAATTGAAGGGACTTTTTCATTTTCTGCAATAGATCAAACAAGTCAAGATTCCACAGTATATGAAGTTACTGAAGGTGAGTTTACATTAGAATTTTAATAACAAAAAATAAAAAATAAAAAAAACCTCCAAATTATTTCAGGAGGTTTTTTTATTTTAAATCTATTGCATAGTGGGGCTTATATTTCCGGATCCCATTACCTTAGTGTCACTTGTATTTGGATTTCCAGAGTAATCTATAACTCCAGACCCGTTAACTCTTGCTTTAATACTATTTTTTGCAACAACTCTAGCATCTCCAGAACCTGAAACATACGCTTCAACGTTTTGAGAGTTAAGAGATCCTCCATCAAAATCACCAGAACCAGTTACTTTAATTTCTAATTCAGTTGCATTACCAGATAATTTCATATCACCAGAACCAGTTACTTTAGCATCAATTCTGTTTGCTTCAACATCAAGAATCATATCACCAGATCCTGTAACTTCAGCCTCAAATTGATCACTTTTAATTTGGTCAATGGTTAATACGTCTCCTGATCCTATTAATGTTATATTGGTTAAACCTTCAAAAGGTACTGTAATTTGAATACCGTTTTTAGTATTTATATTTACATTTTTTTTAATTATAATCTTTAAAACTCCTTTGTCAGATTCAATAATTACAAGTTCTTGGATGTTTTCATCGGTCTTTACCCTAATGGTTCCTTCTGTACCTTTTTCCAATATAACATTCATAAAACCAACAACCTCTACTTTATGGTAATCTGAAGTTGTATGAATTTTATTCGTTATATTTCCGTTTCCTTTTACTTTTTTAAACTGTGCAAAACTCGTGTTATGGCATAATAATGTTAGTGCAATTAATAATGAATAGTTTATTAGTATTTTCATATTAGGTATTTTTTTTAGTATTTAATTAGTGTTGCAATGATCATATTCGTTACATTAAAGATAGTATATCTAAAATAATGGTATCCTTATTTATTAGGTTTTTGAAATTTATTTAATCAATACTATGAGCAGCGATTAGAATGGCATAACAATTGAATTAAAACAAAAAGAAATAAAGGCTGTTATAAAGCTAATGGCTGAATATCAATAGCGTAAATAAGATTAATAAAATATAATACATGATGTCCTACTATTGCAAATAAAATAGTTGTGCCATTATGTCTTAAACAAATATATGGCTAGATCAAAAATAACATCTCTCGACAGTTTGTCATTTCAAGATTTAAATGAAGATGCAGAATTAATTCCTTTAATGACTCCTGAAGATGAGGAAGCTATGAATAAAGAAGAGTTGCCAGAAATACTGCCTATTTTGCCTTTGCGAAATACGGTGCTTTTTCCTGGTGTGGTAATACCCATTACTGCTGGACGTGATAAATCTATTGAATTAATTAATGAAACCAATAAAGGAAATAAAGTTATTGGTGTCGTTTCTCAAATAGATGAAAATGTAGAAAATCCAGAATTAAAAGATATAAATAAGGTGGGCACGGTTGCAAAAATATTAAGGGTATTAAAAATGCCTGATGGTAATACGACTGTAATTTTACAGGGTCAAAAACGTTTTGAAGTTAGTGAGGTAATTACTTCTACTCCGTATATGACTGCGACCATTAAGGAAGTTCCTGAAGCCAGACCTGCAAAGGAGAATGAAGAGTTTAAGGCGATTATAGATTCGATAAAGGAAAAATCATTAAAAATCATTAAAAACAGTCCTAATATACCTTCTGAGGCAGCTTTTGCTATTAAAAACATTGAGAGTAGTTCCTTTTTAATCAATTTTGTTTCTTCTAATTTAAATGTTTCTGTTGGTGATAAACAAAACCTTTTAGAAATAAATGATCTTAAATTACGTGCAATGGAAACATTGCGCTTTATGGAAATTGAATTGAAAAAATTATCACTTCGAATCGATATTCAATCTAAAGTTGAAAGTGATATAAGTCAACAACAAAAAGAATATTTTCTTCATCAACAGATGAAGACTATTCAAGAAGAACTAGGTGGTAATACTTCTGAAGAAGAAATAGAAGAAATGAGAGAACGTTCCAAAAAGAAAATTTGGAATAAAGAAGTCGCTGAACATTTTGAAAAAGAGTTGGCTAAATTGCAACGTATGAATCCACAAGTTGCAGAATATGGAATACAACGTAATTATTTAGAATTGTATTTAGATTTGCCTTGGGAAGAATATAGTACCGATAAATTTGATTTAAAAAGAGCTCGTAAAATACTAGATCGAGATCATTTTGGTTTGGACGATGTAAAAAAACGGATTATAGAGCATCTTGCAGTTTTAAAGCTCCGTAACGATATGAAATCTCCAATTTTGTGTTTATATGGACCTCCTGGTGTGGGAAAAACTTCATTAGGGAAATCTATAGCTGAAGCATTGGGAAGAAAATATGTAAGAATGTCTTTGGGTGGTTTGAGAGATGAATCTGAAATTAGAGGGCATCGTAAAACATACATTGGTGCAATGCCTGGTAGAATACTAAAAAACATTAAAAAAGCTGAAACAGGAAACCCGGTTTTTGTGTTAGATGAAATTGATAAACTATCCGTTGGAAGTCAAGGAGACCCTTCCTCAGCAATGCTAGAAGTATTAGATCCAGAACAAAATAACTCATTTTATGATAATTTCTTAGAAGTTGGATATGACTTATCTAAAGTTATGTTTGTCGCAACCTCAAATAGTTTGGGTACTATACAACCTGCACTTCGCGATCGCATGGAAATTATTAATGTATCTGGTTATACTATTGAAGAAAAAATTGAGATTGCAAAACGTCACTTATTGCCAAAGCAATTATCAGATCATGGTTTAACTACAAATGATTTAAAAATTGGAAAACCACAGCTAGAGAAAATTGTTGAAGGATACACTCGTGAAAGTGGTGTAAGAGGTTTGGAAAAGCAATTGGCTAAAATGGTTCGTTATGCTGCGATGAAAATTGCAATGGAAGAAGAATATGTCAAAAAAGTAAACAACGATATTATTGTTGAAGTATTAGGAGCTCCAAAGTTAGAAAGGGATAAATATGAAAATAATGATGTTGCTGGTGTTGTAACTGGTTTAGCTTGGACAAGAGTTGGAGGAGATATTTTATTTATTGAGTCCATTATCTCTAAAGGAAAAGGAAATCTTACTTTAACTGGTAATTTAGGGAAGGTAATGAAAGAATCTGCTACCATTGCAATGGAGTATATCAAAGCAAATGCTGAGCTATTAGGAGTCTCTCCAGGCGTATTTAGTAAATACAATGTTCATATTCATGTTCCGGAAGGTGCAACTCCAAAAGATGGGCCAAGTGCTGGGATCACCATGTTAACTTCTCTAGTTTCTTTATATACTCAGCGTAAAGTGAAAAGAAGCTTAGCGATGACAGGAGAGATTACCTTGAGAGGCAAAGTACTCCCTGTAGGTGGAATTAAAGAAAAAATATTAGCTGCAAAAAGAGCACATATAAAAGAGATTATGCTTTGTGAAGACAATAGGAGGGATATTGAAGAAATTAAGCCTGAATATATAAAAGGCTTGACATTTCACTATGTTAAAGAAATGAGTCAGGTTATCGACGTTGCACTTACAAAACAAAAAGTAAAAAACGCAAAAAAAATTTCTTAATAACTTTGTGAGAAAAGTATTTTTAAGAACTTAAGACTAGTGTTTAACGATCTTTTTTGAGTGCTTTGAAATTCAGGTATTATATTCATTAATATTAAGTTATTTAATAAATCAAAATAAATTATACTTGTAGTCGTTTAAACTTCAGGAAAAGGAATAGTGCGTTCATGAGCCAAAAGCTTATTTTATTAGGTGTTTTATTATTATCAATTTTTGCAAATGCTCAAGTTGGTGGTAAATATGCATATCAATTTTTAAACCTTACTACTTCGCCAAGAATGGCTGCATTGGGCGGGAAAAACATCACAAATTACGATTATGACCCTACACAGGCACTTGTAAATCCTGCAAGTATTAATCCTGAAATGGATAACCATTTGTCGATGAATTATGTGAATTATATCGGTGATGTTAATTATGGATCTGCTGCATATGCTTATTTATGGGATAGAAGAACTCAAGTGCTCCATGCTGGAGTTACCTATGTAAATTATGGAAATTTTGACGGATATGATGAACAAGGGAATCCTACAAATAGTTTTAGTGGTAGTGAAGTAGCATTTTCCTTAGGACATGCAAGAAATATAGCTTTTTCTGATTTTTATATAGGCGGAAATTTAAAATTAATATCATCTGCTTTAGAGCAATACTCTTCTTTTGGTATTGCTGTAGACATTGGAATCATGTATGTTTATAAAGATTGGGATCTTAATATTTCTGGTGTTATAAGGAATGTAGGAACCCAAATTAACCCATATGATGGTATTTATGAACCTTTGCCATTAGAAGTTATATTAGGAATTTCACAGACCTTAATGAACGTTCCGATAAGATGGCATCTTACTTTTGAAAATATGCAGGTTTGGAATATCGCTTTTGTAAACCCCAATAGAGATGAAACGGATTTAGAAGGAAATGTTACAACTGAAAATATAAACGTTATAGACGATATATTTAGACATACCATCTTAGGTATAGAACTTTTTCCAGACAAAGGATTTAATGTTAGATTAGGTTATAATTTTAGAAGAGGTGAGGAGTTGCGAATTGTTGAAAAAAGAGCTTTTGCAGGTCTTAGTGCAGGTTTTTCAGTTAAATTCAATAAGTTGAGGTTAAGTTATACTTATGCTAAATATAGCTCAGCTGCTGCTTCAAGTTATTTTGGTTTGATGTTAAATCTTCAATAATTGTATTTTTTAACTTAAAAAAATGTTATTTTTCAATCACATTAATTTTATATAAATTGAAAAAAATTATAATTGCTATTGACGGGTATTCTTCTACTGGAAAAAGTACAGTAGCAAAACAACTAGCTGATTATTTAGATTATACATATGTTGACTCTGGTGCGATGTACAGAGCAGTTGCATTATTTGCATTGCAAAATAATTACATATCAAAAAATAGTTTTGATCAAGAACTTTTTATTAAAGCACTCCCAGAAATAGAATTGGATTTTAAAAAAGAAAATGATAACTCCAAAACAAATATGTTTCTGAATGGTGTTAATGTGGAAAAAGAAATTAGATCGATGTATGTTTCTGATTTTGTAAGTCCGGTAGCGACTCTTTCAGAAGTAAGAAAGAAATTAGTTGCTATCCAGCATCAAATGGGTGTTAAAAAAGGCATCGTAATGGACGGGCGTGACATTGGTACTATTGTTTTTCCTGAGGCAGAATTAAAAATATTTATGAATGCTGATGCTGAGGTTAGAGCGATGAGAAGATTTAACGAATTAAAAGAAAAAAATCAAACAATTACCTATGATGAGATTTTGAAAAATGTTCAAAAAAGGGATTTAATAGATACCACACGAGAAGATTCTCCTTTAATTATAGCAAATGATGCGATAGAACTAGATAATTCAGAAACAAATAAAGAAGATCAATTTCATATTATTTTGCAACTTGCTAAAGATAGAATTGCGGGTAGAATTTAAAAAAAATCATAATGATGAAAACAATTAACCATTGGCTGTTATTTTTTGCATTGTTAATAAATACAATCGGTTTTGCTCAAAAATACACAAAGACGGATACGTCTGAACTAAGCAAAAAATGGAATGAAACTACGTTTTACGCTTCGAAGTCTTTCGCTGAAAATATTACTGAGGTTCCAAGTTTTTCGATATTGAAAAAAAACTTAGAATTAGGCTCAAGTACAAAAGAAATTGAAGATCAAGAAATGGTTACCATTTTTGCGATGACTAATAATGCTTACGAAAAACTACAAGGAGTTAAAGATTCTGTTTTTAATATTGTACCGATAGCTAATAGAATTGCAATTATAAAGTACCACATAATACCAGGAAGGGTTGATAAGCGTTCTATTAAAAAAGCAATTCAACACAAAGGGGGAATTGCTTATTTCACTACCTTACAGGGGGTTAAGTTAGGTGTAAAAGAGGAAAACAATCAATTATTTTTAGTGGATTCATTTGGAAATACTTCTGTTATTTCAGCTACAGATTTTTACCATAAAAATGGTTTTTTTCATATAGCTGAAGGGTATGTAATTCCTACTTTAGACTGATTAAAACAATTAAGAATTGATAATTACCGCAAGCTCGCACCGAATTCGCTTTCGAAATTTTGGTGTAGCTTTTTCATAATCTTGTCTATTTGTTTATCTGTAAGTGTCCTTTTTTCGTCTTGTAATGTAAAACTTAATGCATACGATTTTTTACCCTCTGGCAATTCACTTCCTGTATAAACGTCAAATAAATTAATATTTTTAAGTAATTTTTTTTCTGTTTTTTGAGCAGTTTTCTTTAACGAATCAAATGTTATGCTTTCATCAATTAACAATGCAAGATCACGTTTTACTTTTGGAAATTTTGGAATCGCTTTAAGCTTAAAGTTGTCAGTAGCAATTTCTTCTAATACTTCATCCCATTTAAAGTCGGCATAAAAAGTTTCTGCATCAATCCCAAAAGCAGCGGTGATACTTTTATTAATGGTACCGAATTCTACTAATAATTTGTCGTTTTTTGAAAATGATAGACCTTCAGAGAAATTTTCATCTTTTGTTCCATTTTCAGAATAATCGGTGATTCCTAATCTGTCTAAAACGTTAATGACAAATCCTTTAAAATAAAAAAATGTGCTTTTTGAAGAAGGTGAAATCCAGTTTTTATCACCTTTTAATCCCGAAACTAATAATGATAAATGCTTTGGTTCTTGACGGCCAGTATCATATTGATGGTATGTTTTTCCGAATTCAAATAATTTAAGATCGCTTATTTTTCGGTTGGAATTAAAGGACAATGCCTCTAAAGCGTTAAACAACATTGATTGTCTCATTACCGATAAATCATTGCTTAATGGATTTAGCATTTCTATGTTATTTTCATGACTTAGTGTTTTGCTTAAATCAATGTATTTTGGAGACGTAAGAGAGTTCCCCATCATCTCGTGAAATCCTAAAGCAGTAAGTTGATTTCCAATTTTATTCTGAATTTGATAATCTTCAATTAATTGATTTGCAGAAATAGAAGCGTTTAGCTTTTCAGTAAATTTAATATTATTATAACCATACACTCTTAAAATTTCTTCAATAACATCAGCTTCACGAGTTACATCATTTCGGTAGGCAGGTATCGTCATTCCTAATCCAGCTTCCGTAACATTATTGATTTTAATATCTAATGAAGTTAATATCTCTTTTATAATTTCTTTTGGAATTTCTTCTCCAACAAGACTACTAGCGTTATCAAAGTTTAAAAAAACTTGATGGTCCTGGATTTTCTTAGGATAAATATCCATAACATCACTAGTGATTTTACCTCCAGCTATTTCTTTTATAAGCAATGCTGCATGAATTAAGGCATATTCTGTTAAGTTAGGATCAATACCTCTTTCAAAACGAAAAGAAGCATCTGTATTTAAAGCGTGACGCTTTGCTGTTTTACGTATGCTAATGGGATTAAAATAAGCACTTTCTAAAAATATATTTTCAGTGCTTTCGGTAACACCACTTTCTATCCCTCCAAAGACCCCAGCTATACACATTGGTTTTTCGGCATCACAAATCATTAAATCATCTTCGTGAAGTTCTCTTTCTACTCCATCTAAAGTGATGAATTTTGTTCCTTTTGCAACGGTTTTTACTATTATTTTATCACCGGATATTTTACTGCTATCGAAGGCGTGTAATGGTTGCCCTAATTCGTGTAAAACATAATTTGTAGCATCAACAATATTATTTGTTGGGACTATGCCAATAGATTTTAGTCTATTTTGAATCCATTGTGGAGACTCTTTGACTTTAACACCACTAATAGTCACTCCACAATACCTTGGGGCTAGATTATTATTATTAACCTGTATATCAATTTTGTGTGTTCTGTTTTCAACTCCAAAACTGCTGTTTGAAGGCGTAATTAATTTTACTAAAACCTCATTCCTTAATAAGCCAGCTTTTAAGTCACGTGCAACTCCCAAATGACTCATCGCGTCTGCTCTGTTAGGGGTTAGACCTATTTCGAAAACGCAATCATTTTCAACTTCAAAAATATCAGAACCAAGTGTACCTGTAGCAATATTTTTATCAAGAATCATAATGCCATCATGACTTTTTCCTAGACCTAATTCATCTTCAGCACAAATCATTCCATGACTTTCCTCACCGCGGATTTTACCTTTTTTTATTTTAAAAGGATTTCCGTCTTCATCGTATAACGAAGTTCCAATAGTAGCTACGGGTACTTTTTGACCTTTAGCTACATTTGGAGCCCCACAAACAATTTGTACAACTTCTCCATTTCCTAGATCTACTTTTGTAATTTTTAAGCGATCGGCATTAGGATGTTGATCACATTCTAAAACGTGCCCAACAACAATTCCCTTTAATCCCCCAGGTACAGACTCGAAAGTTTCAATACCTTCAATTTCTAATCCTAAGTCGGTTAATAAATTTCCTGTTTTTTCGGCATCCCAATCAATTTTGATAAATTGTTTTAGCCAGTTATATGAAATTTTCATGCTTAAATTTTGTTACAATTTGCAAATATAATACTTCACATCTTTTATATGAAGGAATTTTACGTTTAAGAACTAATGTTTTGACTAAGAAATATAATTCCAAATGTTTTTGTACTTAGTTAATTGGATATAAGTGCTTTTTACGGGGATATTTTCTGCTAATGAGAGCGAAGGGTCGTTTTTTAAAGTTTCAAAGGCATAACTTCTTGCAATCTTTAATATTTCATGGTCTTTTATGATATCGGCTATTTTTAAATTTAAAACACCACTTTGTTGTGTGCCCATAATATCTCCAGGGCCTCTAAGTTTTAAATCTACTTCAGCAATTTCAAAGCCATCACTAGTTCTAACCATAGTTTCTAGTCGTGTACTCGCATTTTCAGATAGTTTGTGGCTAGTCATTAAGATACAATAACTTTGGTCAGCACCTCTGCCAACTCGTCCTCGGAGCTGATGAAGTTGAGCTAAACCAAAGCGCTCTGCGCTTTCAATAATCATCACACTAGCATTTGGAACGTTAACACCAACTTCAATTACAGTGGTAGCCACCATTATTTGAGTTTCCCCTTTTATAAAGCGATTCATTTCAAATTCTTTATCTTGAGATTTCATTTTTCCATGAACTATGGATATTTGATAATTGGGTTTTTGAAACTCTCTGGAAATACTTTCGTAACCATCCATTAAATCTTTATAATCTAAAACTTCACTTTCTTGTATTAAAGGATACACAATATAGACCTGTCTACCTTTTGAAATTTCATCTTTTATAAACTTAAAAACACGAAGCCTATTTGAGTCAAAACGGTGCACGGTTTTAATGGTTTTTCTACCAGGTGGAAGTTCATCGATTATCGAAATATCTAGGTCTCCATAAACACTCATTGCAAGGGTTCTTGGAATTGGTGTTGCGGTCATTACAAGGACGTGGGGAGGGAGGGTGTTTTTATGCCAAAGTTTGCTCCTTTGAGCAACTCCAAACCGATGTTGTTCGTCAATAATTGCAAGCCCTAAATTTTTAAATTTTACCTTATCTTCTAGCAAGGCATGAGTGCCAATTAAAAGATCAATTTCTCCATTTTCAAGTTTTTCATGAATTACTCTTCTATCTGAAGTTTTAGTTGAGCCAGTTAATATATAAATGCTGAGATTCAATTCTTTACATAATTCTAATAGGCCCTTATAGTGCTGGACTGACAAAATTTCAGTAGGAGCCATTAGGCAAGCTTGAAAACCATTGTCAAGTGCTATTAATATTGACATTAATGCTACAATCGTTTTACCAGAACCTACATCTCCTTGTAATAGTCGATTCATTTGGGCGTTGCTGCCTAAATCCATTCTAATTTCCTTGATTACCCGCTTTTGTGCTTGCGTTAATTCGAAGGGTAAATGGTCTTTAAAAAAAGTGTTAAAATGAGCGCCAATTTTTGTGAATGGATAGCCTTTTATTTTGGATTTATGAAGTAAATTTTTACGAATTAATTGCAATTGAATATAGAATAATTCTTCAAATTTTAATCGGTATTGTGCCCTCGAAAGTAGCTGTTGATTTTGTGGAAAATGAATGTTTAAAAGCGCCTCTTTTTTTGCTATTAATTTTAAAGATTCTAGGATGTTATTTGGTAACGTTTCCGCAATGCTATTCTTGGTTTCTAAAAACAAATGTTGCATCATTGAATTGATAACTCGATTCGATAACCCTCTAGCTATTAATTTTTCCGTAGAAGGATAAACAGGTTGCATAACGGGACGTAAACTTTTTTCATATTCCGTTAATAGTTCCATTTCTGGATGTGGCATCGAAAAAACACCATTGTACCAATTTGTTTTTCCAAAAACAACATAAGAAACATTTAATTTTAAATTTTCTTTAATCCACTTATGCCCTTTAAACCACACTAATTCCATTTTCCCAGAATCATCCTGAAAGTTTGCCACCAAGCGTTTTCCCCTTTTTTGTTCTACCGTTTTAATATGTGTTATTTTTCCGATAATCTGCACATCTGCGCTGGTACGCTGGAGTTGATCAATATTGTAGAATTGAGTTCTGTCTAAATACCTATTGGGAAATAGATTTGCTAAATCTTGAAATGTATATATTCCTAATTCTTTTTTAAGTAAATCGGCTCTATTTGGCCCGACTCCTTTTAAATAATCTATTGGTGTTTGAAATAAATTGATGTTCATTTTAATAGCTACAAATGTTTTTTTCCACAATAATAAAATAATAAGTTACTAAATTATATATTTGTAGAGAAACTTTAACTATTTAATAAGAATCTAATGAAAAAAAATTACAATTTACTAGTTTTAATCATTACAATTTGCGTGAATTCTGCTTTTGGTTTTGATGCTTCTGTGCCTGTATTAACAAGCCAATTAACGGAAGATTACCCTTTGGAAATGCCTGAATTAAAGGAATACCCAATTTATATCAATGCTACAGTTGAAGATCCGGATATGATAGATCTTGTAACTCTAACTGTTGATGGAGCTACTTATAATGCGATTCAGAAAAATGGATTTTACTATTATTCTTGGACTCCTTCTTCTTATGGTGTTCATGAAATACTTATTACTGCAAAAACTGTAAGTGGAGATGAAACTTTTCTCATTAAAAATATTGAGGTGATAAATACTGCATCTTCTCAGGTTATTGAAACATTTAAAGATGTTGTTATAGAATATGGAGGAGAAAACAGTCGATGGTATTACGGATATTATACACTACCTCAGTCAATTGGCGCCTATGATTCAATCAATGCGCTTTTTGAAGTTGAATGTCCAAGTATAAGTGGTGGTTGTGATGATTGGGATCGATGGGCTCATATAGATATTAAAGGACCTGATGGGAATTGGATTCAGATAATTAGATATATAACACCATATGGTGTTGGTTGTAATCATGAAATTGATTTAACGGATTATATGTCCTTATTACAAGGAGAAGTAGAATTAAGAGTATTTATTGACACCTGGGGAACTGGTGGATGGCAATTATCTTTAAACCTTGATTATCATCAAGGAGTCCCCGAATATGATTATTCAGGAGTTATTGAAGCTTGGGATGCAACTTATAATTTTGGAGATCCGGCAGACCTACAACCCGTAGAAACCTATACTGCAGAAATATTGAATACAGTAGATGAATCTTACTTGAGATTGTCAAATACGGGTCATGGTTGGGGTGAAAATAACACACAAAACGCTGCAGAATTCTTTAATGCATTTCATAAAATAGAGATAAACGAAGAAGAAGTTTATTCACAACACCTATTTAACTTATGTAATCCAAATCCAGATAATTGTACAGGACAACAAGGATCTTGGACCTTCAATAGAGCAGGTTGGTGTCCAGGGGCAATTTCTCCCCCAGATATTTTTGATTTATCTTCTTATATTGGATCAAGCATTGATTTGGATTATCGTTTTCATCCATCATATGTAGATAATTGTCATCCAAATAATGCGGATTGTATATCAGGGACCACTTGTACTGATTGTAATGATGGATATAATCCTCATTATAATGTAGACGGGCAGATCATTAGTAAAAGTCATACTCCACTGTTTTATGATAATATTTTAGGAGTAAATACTATTAATAATGATAAAATTTACGATATTACAGTGTATCCAAATCCTTCTAATGGACTATTCTCATTATATACAAATCATCTTGAAGGAAGAACAAGAGTTAGTATTTATACCATAGAAGGCAAACAGGTTAAAGTCTATTATTTTGATTCAAATGAAGAATTATTAAATCATAAATTTAACCTTAGTAAAGTGCCTAGTGGGACCTATTTTATTAATCTAGAAAATAAAAAAGGGACGGGTACTAAAAAAATTATTTTAGAATAAACAAAACGTTTAATACGTATTAAAAAGGTTATTTTTGAGAAACAGAAATAACCTTTTTTTATCTATGAATCTTTTTTATTTGCTGCAAAAGAGTAAGTCATTAATTGTTTTACCTAGTTTTTTTTACTTGTTATCATTGCTTTTTTTTAGCTCTTTTCTCTATAGTCAACAAACTGAAATAGTTGATTTTATTAGTGTTAAAGCAGTGGTTAGGCCATTGTTAAAAGAGAAAAAAGTCATTGCAACTACTTCTTATACATTTAAAATATTAAAGGAATGTGATTCGGTATATTTAGACGCCAAAGGGATTTTTTTATTAAAAAATATAAAAAATCGTAAAATAGCTATTCATTTAAATAACAATAAGATCTGGCTAGTTTCTAAATTTAAGCCAACTCAAACTTATACAGTTTCTTTTGAATACGAAGCGAGTCCCAAAAAAGCATTGTATTTTTTAGACCATCAAATATGGACTCAGGGACAAGGTAAATACACCTCTAATTGGTTTCCTAGTATTGATGACATGAACGATAAAATTGAATTTGATGTTAGTTATATTATTCCTTCAGATAAAACAGTTGTTGCAAACGGTAAATTAGTTGCTGTAACTGATACTGGTGATTCTAAAAAATGGAGTTTTAATATGGAACAGCCTATGTCAAGTTACCTACTAGCATTTGCAGTAGGAGATTTTTCTAAAAAAAAAATAACTTCTTCGAGCAATGTTCCTATTGAGCTGTATTATGCAAGCAGTGACTCATTGCTTGTAGAACCGACCTATAGATATTCAAAAATAATTTTTGACTTTTTAGAAAATGAAATTGGAGTAGATTATCCTTGGCAGAATTATAAACAAGTGCCCTTAAAAGATTTTTTATATGCTGGAATGGAAAACACTTCCGCTACTTTTTTTTCAGATGCTTTTATAGTTGATTCAATTGGGTTTATTGATCGAAATTATGTGAATGTGAACGCTCATGAACTAGCACATCAATGGTTTGGAAATTTAGTTACAGAAACTTCTGGCCAAAGTCATTGGTTGCATGAAGGGTTTGCTAGTTATTACGCTTTGTTAACTGAAAAAGAAATCTTCGGTGAAGATTATTATTATTGGAAATTATTTCAATCTGCAGAGCAACTAAAATCGTTAAGTGAACAAGGAAAAGGAGAGTCTTTAAATAATCCTAATGCGAGTTCATTGACATTTTATGAAAAAGGAGCTTGGGCATTACATGTTTTAAGAGAAAAGGTTGGAGATTCTGTTTTTAAAAAAGCAATTAATAATTATATAGAAAAACACCGATATAAAAATGTCACTACCAACGATTTTATTATTGAGGTGGAACAAGCTTATGGTAAAGAATTGCATGAATTTAAAAAGGATTGGATATTGCAAAGCGCATTTAAATCAGAACAAGCTTATCAATCATTAATCAAATCAAATTTTATTAACGAGTATTTTAAGATTTCTGCTTTGCGAGGAACTCCAATTAAATTGAAAATAGCAGAACTCGAAAAAGCATTGGTATTCCCCGATGATTTTATTGGTCAAGAAATCGTTTATCAATTAATAAACGAGCCATTATATTTAACACTGCCATTATATAAAAAAGCTTTTGATAGTAATAATATATTTGTTAGACAGTCCATTGCATTATCAATGGATAAAATTCCTAAAGAATTAAAACCTTATTATGAAAGCCTTTTAAAGGATAGTTCTTATTTAACTCAAGAATCGGCATTGGGAAATTTATGGGTTAATTTTCCGGAAAACAAATCAAGATATCTAGATGAAATGAAGGGAGTTATTGGATTTCGTGATAAAAACATAAGACAGTTTTGGTTGTTTTTAGCATTGATTACGGAAGACTATCAAACCGCTGGAAAAGATATTTTTTTAAAGGAGCTGGTTGAATATACCGCTCCTAGCTATAGTTATAATATTCGTGAAAAAGCATTGGAATATATCGGATATTTAAATTTATGGGATAAGGATTCGCTACTAAATCTAATCGATGCGAGTCAACATCATTATTGGAGGTTTAGAGATTTTTCTAGAAACCTACTTAAAGGTTTATTAGAAAATGAAAATTATCAAAAACAATTCATATTAATAGAACAGCAACTAGATGTTGATTCTTTAATTTTTTTAAAAAGAATGTTAAATGAAAAATAATCTCAAAAGCTAGAATTATGAGGGCATTAGTGATTTCAGGAGGCGGAAGTAAAGGAGCATTTGCTGGCGGAGTTTCTCAATATTTAATTGAAGAACTGCAACACAAGTACGATCTTTATTTAGGGACCTCTACAGGTGGCTTATTAATTAGTCATTTAGCCTTAAATAAAACCGAAAAAATAAAGGACATATACACTTCTGTAAATCAAAAAAGTATATTTAATAACTGTCCATTTACCGTTAAAAAAACAAAACATGGGCAAATGGAAATTGCGATCAACCACTTTAATGTTTTAAAGAATTTAGTGCTTGGAAGAAAAACTTTCGGTGAGAGCAAAAACTTACGAAAACTTATTTCAAAAGCACTGAGCATTGAAGAATTTAAAGAGTTGCAAAATAGTGCTAAGGATATTATTGTTACGGTCTCTAATTTTTCTTTAAATCAAGTGGAGTATAAATCGATTAATGATTTTGAATACGATGATTTTTGTGACTGGATTTGGATTTCTTGTAATTATACGCCGTTTATGAGTTTGGTAAACAAGGAGGGTTGCGAATATGCAGATGGAGGGTTTGGGAGTGTGGTTCCCATAGAAGAGGCTATAAGAAGAGGGGCTAACGTTATTGATGTTGTCGTTTTAGAAACCGAAGTTACACACTTAAATAGAATGCCTTCAAAAAATGCTTTTTCCTTGATGACCAACATGCATTCTTTTATGGCAGATAGTATAGAAAAGCAAAATATTCGCATAGGAAAATTTGTAGCTTCCAATAAAGATGTAATTATTAATTTTTATTATACTCCTACTGTATTAACTACCAATTCATTAATTTTTAATCAAGATAAAATGAAACAGTGGTGGAAAATAGGATTTGAATATGCAAAAAGAAAAAATATCGGTTTAAATGAGTTGATAGATTAAAACATTTCGCTAACTTCTTTCTTGATATACATTAAGGCTTTATGTGAAGGGGTAATTTCATCCATAAAGTAATTTAATACAAAAGCTCTTAATTTATCTGCATTCTTTACTTTTTCGTTCATGCTAGATTGCCTTATTACTTGTATTGTTGCATTTTTTGTAGCAGTAATTAAATTCCAACATTCTGGACTCACGTATATTTGTTGAGACAGATTATGCTCGTATTCTTTATCAATATTCTGAATAAGTAATGTTTCGTATTCTTGTAAATCATCAGAATATGGTTTCACCCTAATCAAAATTTTATTTGGATCGATGCGTTCTAAAAGGAGTGTCAGTCGTTCGTAAGCTTGCAGTCTAACCGGTAATAAGCTTTTTTGAGCTTCTTTTTGAATCAAATAACGCCTTCTTCCTTCCTCATTGGACGTATGCCCTTTAAAAAAGAAATAAGCAACCAAACCAACTACAATGGCAGGTAACAAATAAGCAAAATAACTAACAACTAAGGTAAGGTCTTCCATAAGTATAAATTTCTACAACAAACTTAATAGGTTTTATAATAGTGTACAAGATCTGTCTCTTATACACATCTGACGCTGCCGACGACTCCTTACGTGTAGAT
>CAJXVL010000002.1 GCA_913061205.1 uncultured Flavobacteriaceae bacterium
CGAGATTCCTCTACGTCTCGTGGGCTCGGAGATGTGTATAAGAGACAGGTACATTTGAGGTATTAAAAACCGTGAAATTAAATGAATATGATTCACTTTTTTGGAGACGTAAAAAAAACTGTTTTTACAGTCCAAACATCCGCAGCAATTTCAACTAAAAATATAAAAAAACTAAAATGGTTATTTGGCAACCAACCCAAAATTGAAGAGTCCGTTTTAACGGATTTTTTTATTGGACCTCGTGCTACCATGGTTACTCCATGGAGTACGAACGCTGTTGAAATAACCCAAAACATGGGTGTTAAAGGAATTATTCGAATTGAAGAATTTCATCACACTACTGAAGAATCTTTAGATTTTGATCCGATGCTTTTTCAAAAATATTCAAACTTAAACCAAGATATATTTACCATAAACATTCAACCGGAAACAGTTATAGAAATAGATAATATCGCTGCTTTTAATCAATCTGAAGGTTTGGCTTTAAATAGTGAAGAAGTAGCTTATTTAGAAAACCTATCCAAAAAAATTAATAGAAAACTAACCGACAGTGAAGTGTTTGGTTTTAGTCAGGTAAATAGCGAGCATTGTAGGCATAAGATCTTTAATGGATCTTTTATTATAGATGGTGATGAAATGCCATCTTCATTGTTTAAATTAATTAAAAATACATCAAAAGAAAATCCAAATACAATAGTTTCTGCATACAAGGATAATGTTGCTTTTATTAAAGGGCCAAGAGTTGTTCAATTTGCACCAAAATCTCCAGACAAGCCAGATTTTTATGAAAATAAAGAATTTGATAGTGTAATATCTTTAAAAGCAGAAACCCATAACTTTCCAACAACAGTAGAGCCATTTAATGGTGCTGCTACTGGAAGTGGAGGAGAAATAAGAGATCGATTAGCTGGAGGAAAAGGTTCTTTACCCCTAGCTGGAACTGCTGTTTATATGACAGCCTATTCAAGGTTGTTAGAAGGTCGTCCCTGGGAAAAAGCGATGGACGAACGTGAATGGCTATACCAAACTCCTTTAGATATATTAATTAAAGCTAGTAATGGTGCTTCCGATTTTGGAAACAAATTTGGACAACCCCTTATCACTGGTTCCGTATTAACTTTTGAAAATAAAACAAATAACAGAAAGTTAGCATATGACAAAGTTATTATGCAAGCTGGTGGAATTGGCTATGGAAAAGCAGATCAAGCTATTAAAGACACTCCTAACCATGGAGATAAAATTGTAATCTTAGGTGGTGAAAATTATAGAATTGGTATGGGAGGAGCTGCGGTTTCTTCTGCCGATACAGGAGAATTTTCAAGTGGAATAGAATTAAATGCTATTCAACGTTCCAATCCTGAAATGCAAAAAAGAGCTGCAAATGCAATTCGAGCTATGGTAGAAAGCGATGTAAATACGATTGTTTCAATCCACGACCATGGAGCCGGAGGCCATTTAAATTGTTTAAGTGAATTAGTGGAAGAGACTGGAGGGAAAATAGATTTAGATAAATTACCTGTTGGAGATCCTACACTGTCTGCAAAAGAGATTATTGGTAATGAATCTCAAGAACGAATGGGATTAGTTATAGGTAAAAAAGATATTGATAAATTAAAACGAATTGCAAAAAGAGAACGTTCACCGTTTTATGAAGTTGGAGTGGTAACTGATGATGACAAATTTACTTTTGAAAGCAAAAGTACGGGTGAAAAGCCCATGGATTTCAATCTTGAAGATATGTTTGGTAGTTCGCCAAAAACAGTAATGAATGATATTTCAATTCAACGAAACTATTCCAATTTAGAGTATGATCATTCACAAATTAAAGAATATCTTTTAAATACATTATCACTTGAAGCGGTAGCCTGTAAAGATTGGCTAACCAATAAAGTAGACCGATGCGTGACCGGAAAAGTAGCTAAACAGCAATGTGTGGGCCCATTACAATTACCCTTAAATAATTGTGGTGTTATGGCATTGGATTATAACGGAAAAGAAGGAGTAGCTACCTCCATAGGACACGCTCCTATTTCTGCTTTAATCGACCCAGTTGCTGGGTCTAAAAATTCAATTGCTGAAGCATTATCTAATATTATTTGGGCGCCCTTAGAAAAAGGGTTAAAAAGTATTTCGCTTTCTGCAAACTGGATGTGGCCTTGTAATAATGAAGGGGAAGATGCACGTTTATATAAAGCTGTTGAAGGAATATCAGATTTTGCTATTTCTTTAGGAATTAATGTTCCTACGGGGAAAGATTCTCTTTCCATGAAACAAAAATATAAAGATGAGGAAGTAATATCGCCAGGTACGGTTATCATATCTGCCACAGGTCATTGTAACGATATTAAAAAAGTTGTTGAGCCAGTACTTCAAAAAAATGGAGGTAGTATTTATTATATTAATATTTCAAAAGATGATTATAAATTAGGAGGTTCTTCTTTCGCTCAGACTTTATCCTCAATTGGAAACGAAGTACCTACGATAAAAGATGCATCTTATTTATCTTCAGTTTTCAATACAATTCAACAATTAATTCAAAAAAATAAAATACTCGCAGGACATGACGTTGCTTCAGGTGGTCTAATTACTACCCTTTTGGAAATGTGTTTTGCGGATATTAATATAGGAGCGAACTTAAACTTAACCGCACTTGGCGAAAAAGATTTAGTTAAGGTGTTATTTTCAGAAAATAACGGAATTGTATTCCAAGCTTCTGATGACGTTTTAGTTGAAAAATTACTTTCAGAGAAAACAATTGATTTTATTAAAATAGGTACTGTTACGGAACAAGAGACACTTCAAATAAAGCATTTTGATAAAAATATAGATTTCAATATTCCAGAAATGCGAGATGCTTGGTACCATACATCTTATTTATTAGACGAAAAACAAAGCGGTATACAAAAAGCTAAAGAACGTTTTGAGAATTATAAAAACCAACCATTAAACTTTAGTTTTCCGAAATATTTTACTGGGAAACTTCCTGTTTTTAGTAAAGAACATGTAAGACCGAAAGCAGCGATCATTCGTGAAAAAGGTTCGAATTCTGAACGTGAAATGGCAAACGCCATGTATTTAGCAGGTTTTGATGTAAAAGATGTTCATATGACCGATTTAATTGAAGGTCGTGAAACACTAGAAGATATTAAGTTTATTGCTGCGGTTGGAGGTTTTTCAAATTCAGATGTTTTAGGTTCTGCAAAGGGTTGGGCTGGTGCATTTTTATATAATGAAAAAGCAAATAAAGCATTAAAAGATTTCTTTGCAAAAGACGATACATTATCGCTTGGAGTTTGTAATGGTTGCCAATTATTTATTGAATTAGGTCTTTTAAATCCAGAACATATGGAAAAACCAAAAATGCTTCATAATGGAACTGGAAAATTTGAATGTTCATTTACTTCGGTAGCCATTCAAGAAAATAATTCAGTAATGCTATCTTCATTAGCGGGAAGTAATTTAGGAATTTGGGCAGCACATGGAGAAGGAAAATTCAGTTTTCCTTTAGCGGAAAACAATTATAATATTGTTGCAAAATATACTTATGATACCATTCCTTCAAATCCTAATGGCAGTGATTTTAATACTTCAATGCTAACAGATTCAACTGGAAGGCATTTAGTAATGATGCCTCATTTAGAAAGGTCTACATTTTCATGGAATTGGGCAAGCTATCCTAAAGGAAGAAATGATGAAGTTACGCCCTGGCTAGAATCTTTTATTAATGCCAGAAAATGGTTAGAGAATAAAATAAAAAAATAACCGTTATTTAAAAAAAAGCTTTGAGAAAAAAATTACTATTACCCGTATTTTTGATCATACAGATTATGTTTGGTCAAGATATTCAAGAAAAACACCAACGTGCTAAAATTAGTTACAACCAATCGGAAGATTTAATAAAATTAGAATCATTTGGAATCCCTATTGATCATGGAGTTCACAAAAAAGGAGTTTTTATTATTTCTGATTTCTCTATTTCAGAAATACAAACTGCAAGAAATGCAGGTTATATTGTAGATATTTTAATTGAAGATTCAAAAGAATATTTTCTTCAACGAAATAGTATGAATAGCGTAGCTGAAAGAAACTTATTTTGCACTGATCAAACCTCTTCTGATTACGAAACACCTGACAATTTCAATCTTGGCTCCATGGGAGGTTATCTTACCTACCAAGAAATGTTAGATCAATTAGATCTTATGAAGTCCTTGTATCCAGATTTAATAACAACAAAAGAAAATATTAGTGATTTTATTACTGAAGGACAACCAGATAATTCAACAACACCACCAATTGGAGGAAACGGTATTAAATGGGTTAAGATTAGCGACAATCCAAGTAATAGCTCAGAAAATGAACCCCAGATACTTTATACTGCTATTCATCATGCTAGAGAACCAAATTCACTCTCACAGCTTATTTTTTACATGTGGTATTTGTTAGAAAATTATGATGTAGACAATGAAATAAAAAGTATCGTTGATAACACAGAATTGTTTTTTGTTCCAGTTATTAATCCAGACGGTTATTTATATAACGAAAAAACAGATCCGAACGGAGGTGGTTTTTGGAGAAAAAACAGAAAGAATGGAAATGGGGTAGACAACAATCGTAATTACGATTACTATATTAATGGCGATCCTGCAGATGGAATTTGGGGAGGAGAAGGTGCTTCTAATGATCCGAATAACCAAACTTATCATGGGACGGCTCCCTTTTCAGAAGTGGAAAATCAAGCCATCAAATGGTTTTGTGAGCAGCATGATTTTGTCATGGCTTTAAATAATCATTCCTATGGGGAGCTATTGCTATATCCTTACGGTTATGCCAATGAAGTTCCTACTCCTGAAAATGAATTGTTTGAGATAGTCTCTGAAGTATTAGTCTCACAAAATGGATATGATAATATTTTATCGTCTGGATTGTATCCTGCAGCAGGAGATAGTGACGACTTCATGTATGGAACTATAGGCACTCATGACAAAATTTATGCAATGACTCCAGAAATAGGTCCTGAGTTTTGGCCACCTTCAAGTCAAATAGAAGGGATTGCTAAAAGCATGATGTATCTAAATATTACCTCAGCAAAAATGGTGAACAATTATGCTGATTTAATCGACACTTCTCCTCTTTTTGTAGGTAATGAGGTTATTATAGATCAAACTTTCGACATAAAACGATTAGGGCTTTCTGGATCTGGAAATTTTACAATAAACATCAATCCTATTTCTACAAATATAGGAGCAGTTGGTGATCCTATTTCATTTTCAAATTTAGATGTGTTGGAAGAAACTAATGGTACCATTCAATATACTTTAATTAATGAAACTCAAGCTGGAGATCCAATTGTGTTTGAAATTATAATAAACAATGGCAGTTATGATACTAAAGTTTTATTAAATAAAATATTTGGAAGTTTAATTCCTGTTTTTGAAGATATCGGAGATAGTACAACTGATAATTTTGATAACAATGGTTGGGGTATTACTAATACAACGTATGTATCTCCATCTAGTTCCATTACAGAGTCTCCAAATGGAAATTACCAAAACAATGAGAATAAAACCATAAGGCTATCAGAGAATATCAATTTAACCAATGCGATTGGTGCAAATGTTACTTTTTACGCAAAATGGGATATTGAAAATAATTGGGATTATGTTCAATTAGAAATTTCTTTAGACAATGGTAATTCTTGGATTCCTCAATGCGGCCTTTTTACTAACGAAGGAAGTAGTAATGGAGGTCAACCAACGGGTCAACCCTTATACGATGGCACACAAAATAATTGGGTTTTAGAGCAAATTGATTTAAGTGATTATTTAGGTGAAGAAATTACAATGCGTTTTAAATTTGAGTCAGACGGAGAAGTAAGAGCTGATGGATTTTATTTTGATGACTTGACTGTAAATGTTCTTGATGATGGTACGCTTAGTAACGCAGATGTTTTAGCATCTCAGTTTAGTGTATACCCAAATCCAGTAAGTAATTTAGTTTACATAACCACACCTAAAAACAATTACACATTAGGTATTTATAACATACAAGGGCAGTTAATGAGTACACCATCTGTCTATTCGGGTTCACAGACTATAGATTATAGTCAATACACAAAAGGTATATACCTTATGAAGTTTACTTCGAATAATCATACTAAAATATTTAAAATTATTAAAAATTAGATTAAAATAAAAAAAGAGCAATTTTAAGGTTGCTCTATTTTATTTAAAAAACTTGAAATATTTTCATACTTTGCAGGATATACTAAATATCCTTTTTTATGACTGACGTAAAACGCCTTTTCGATTTTCCATATTACCAACTTGAAAAATTTAATCTTGAAAAATCTTTGGTTAATAAACACAAAGGGGAATGGGTAGCAACTTCTACACAAGAATATATAAATAAAGCTAATAAAATAAGTAGAGGTCTTATTAAACTAGGTATTAAACCCAACGATAAGGTGGCTATTATATCTCTTACCAATCGTACCGAATGGAATATTTGTGATATAGGGATTTTACAAACTGGTGCGCAAGACGTACCTATTTACCCTACTATTTCGGAAGATGATTATGCATATATATTGAACCACAGTAAAAGTGTTTATTGTTTTGTATCCTGTGAATTCGTATTGGAAAAAATTAATAAAATAAAAGAACAAGTCCCTACACTTAAGGAAGTTTATTGCTTTGATGAGATAGAAGGCTGTGAGAATTGGTCTAAGGTATTAGCATTAGGAGAAGATGATTCTATACAAGAAGAAGTTGAAAGAAGAAAGGATGACGTTAATGAGTTAGATTTAGCAACAATAATTTATACTTCTGGAACCACTGGAAGACCAAAGGGGGTTATGTTATCTCATAAAAACATTGTAAGCAATGCAATAAGTAGTAACCTTCGATTACCTATGGAATTAGGTAGATCAAAATCATTGAGTTTTCTGCCTGTTTGTCATATTTATGAAAGAATGCTATTATATATGTATCAGTATTGTGGTGTGAGTATATATTTCGCTGAATCTTTAGAAACCATTAGCGAAAATTTAAACGAAATACATCCACATGTCATGTCAGCGGTACCTCGTTTATTAGAAAAAGTATATGATAAAATATATGCAAAAGGAGCAAATTTAAAGGGTATTAAGAAAATGTTGTTTTTTTGGGCAGTCGATCTAGGTTTAAGATACCAACCTTATGGACAAAATGGAAGGTGGTATGAATTTCAATTAAAAATTGCACGAAAACTGATTTTTAGTAAATGGAAAGAAGCTTTAGGAGGAGAATTAAAAGCTGTTGCTTCAGGTAGTGCTGCTTTACAAACAAGATTAGCTAGAGTATTTAATGCCGCCGAAATCCCTGTAATGGAGGGTTATGGGCTAACAGAAACTTCCCCTGTTGTTTCTGTAAACGACATGAGAGACTATCATTTTAGAATTGGTACTGTTGGTAAGGTAATTAAGGATACAGAAGTGAAAATTGCTGCAGACGGCGAAATATTGGTAAAAGGTCCACAAGTAATGATGGGTTATTATAATGAACCTGAGTTAACCGCTAGCGTATTAAAAGATGGCTATTTTCACACCGGAGATATTGGTGAATTAGATAAAGATGGGTTTCTTAAGATAACGGATCGAAAAAAAGAAATGTTTAAAACAAGTGGAGGAAAATATGTGGCTCCACAAGTTGTAGAGAATGCAATGAAAGAATCTTTATTTATTGAACAAATAATGGTAATCGGTGATGGAGAAAAGATGCCTGCTGCTTTTATTCAACTTAATTTTGATTTTGTAAATGATTGGGCTAAAAGAAAAGGAATGATTTTAGGCAACACCATAGAAGAAAAAATAACAAACACACCACTAATTAGCCGAATACAGGAAGAGGTTAATTTATATAATAAACAATTTGGAAATTGGGAAAAGATAAAAAGATTTGAACTAACACCAGATACTTGGAGTATAGAAGCGGGTCACCTCACCCCTACTATGAAACTTAAACGCAAGGTTATTAAAGAAAAATACAAGGGTCTTTATAAGAAGATATACGGGAATAATGAATAATTCATTTAAGCTACTAAATAACTTATTACCAGTACTTTAAAATTAAATATAATTCTTTTCTGTTAAAAAATATAATAAATTTAAAAATAAAGTAGGGTTTTCTTAATGATAGATGTCTTATATACAAGGAAGATTTTATTATGAAAAAGAAAGTCTTAAATGTTTAGTTGGTTGATTAAAAGCTATTATAATTTTTTATAATAGCTTTTTTTAATTTTAATACTTATTTAATTATTGTAATCTAAATTCTAAACTTCTCCTGTTTATTTACTTTATATCTAACCTTACTATAGTATCGTTATATTCTACTTTGATAGGTATATAAATCAAAATAACGTCCTTTTTTAGCAATCAATTCATCGTGTATTCCCTCTTCAACAATTTTTCCTTCTTCAATTACCAAAATCTGATTTGCTTGATGTATAGTACTTAATCGATGGGCAATAACTAATGTTGTACGGTCTTTCATTAAGGTATGTAAACTTTTTTGAATAAATGTCTCACTCTCCGTATCTAAATTAGAAGTCGCTTCATCTAAAATAATAATCTTAGGATCTGCTAATAAGGCGCGTGCAATTGAGATTCGCTGTTTTTGTCCACCAGAAAGCTTTATACCTCGTTCTCCAATAACTGTATCCAGACCATCTACAAACTTATCTGTAAATTCGTTCACATAGGCACCTTTAACGGCGCTTATCAATTCTTCCTCCGATGCATTGGGGCGAGGAAAAAGAATGTTTTCACGTATGGTTCCTGCATATAAAAAATCGTCTTGTAATACCACACCCAAATGAGTACGAAAACTACTTAAATTAACTTCTGAAAGATCTATACCGTCTAAAGTAACAGCACCTTTTGTTGGATTTAAAAAAGTGGCTGCTAAACTAGCTATGGTAGATTTACCAGATCCCGAAGAACCCACTAACGCAGTTACACTTCCAGAAGGAGCTTTAAAAGATATATTATGCAACACTTCTTTGTTTTCTTCATAACTAAAGGAAACATTATTAAAAACAATATCTCCTTTTATCTCATTTAAATAGTTAGTTCTAACTTCCGGATTGTCTTCAATGGTCATTTCCATTAACTCCTGAGTACGATCTAATCCAGCCATTGCTTCAGTAAGTTGACTACCAATATTACTCATTTGTACGATGGGTGCAATCATAAATCCTAAAAACAAAGTAAAGGAAATGAAATCTCCAAAGGTCATCGTGTTATCCATCATAAAATAACCACCTATTCCCATTATTCCTGCTGAAGCTAGACCTAATAGCAAAGTCGAAGAACTAGTAATTAGTGCAGTCGCTGTTAAACTTTTCTTTACGTTTAAGTATAGCTTTTCTGCACCTTTTTGGAATGATTTGTTTTCTTGCTCCTCAGCGTTAAAACCTTTTATCACCCTAACTCCACTTAATATTTCAGTTAAACGACCTGTTACCTCAGCATTGATGACTCCCCTATTTTTAAATATTGGACGTATATATACAAAAGCTTTCATGGCTATAATTGCAAAAATACCAACGGGTACAAGAACGAACACCGTCATTAATGCATTTATTTTTATTAAAATAATCAAAGAAATTATTGCGGTTATCGAACCTCCTATTAACTGAACCAATCCTGTACCAACGAGATTTCGAACCCCTTCAACATCATTCATTACTCTAGATACTAGGGCTCCTGTTTTATTATTGTCAAAAAAATTTATCGGAAGTGATAATAATTTACGTTGTACTTGAGAGCGCAATAGATATATCAAATGTTGAGCTTCAACACTTAATAAGCGTGTTAGTGAAAAAGAAGTCAGCGATTGAACCAAAATAGAAGAACAAACAATAATAATTAAAATCCAAAGTGTAGATACATCTTTTGAAGGAATTATGTTATCCATTAATGTTTTACTTGCATAAGGCAATACCATTCCGGACAAACTTCGTATGATAATTAATACCAAACCAACTAAAACAATTTTTTTTCTAGGCCAAATGTATTCTTTGAATGCCCATTTATAGGATACTTTTTTTTTACTCATAACATTTTATTACCATTATTAAGCCAAAAAAAAGAATTATGACATATAGACAAAGTTTTATGAATGGTCTTTGCCAATTGGTGTTTATGTTGTAAAAGGCAATCAGTATAATGTAATCGGGAATAAAAAAAAGAACTGACTATTTTAAAACAATTATTTAAATAATTAAAAATCATATTTATTTAGTGCTGCCTTGTATTTTATCAGGGTATTATCGCCGTGTTATTATTATTTTTTAGTCCTTGCTGCATGCTTTTCTTTATTCTTCACAAAAACTAATTTATTTTTACTTTTCGAATTTTCACGCTGTTCTATTTCGAAGCTTCCAATGGATTTAATCAATGGAGTTAATTTTTCAAATCCATAATTTCGAGAATCAAAATTAGGCTGTTTTTTTTGAATCAAACTCCCTACATCACCAAGAAACGCCCAACCATCTTCATCTGATGAATCAGTTATAGTCGCAGATAACAACTTAATTACTTTTGAAGTAATTTCATCAACGTTTTCTTCAATTTTTTCTTTCGCATTAACATCTTCTTTTTTATGGGATTGTTTCCTTAGGATTTCTATATATATAAATTTATCACAAGCTACAATAAAGGGTGTAGGAGTCTTTTTTTCTCCGATTCCAATTACTTGCATTCCAGCTTCTCTTAGTCTTGTTGCTAATTTTGTAAAATCACTGTCGCTTGAAACCAGACAAAATCCATTTACTTTTTCAGAATAAAGAATATCCATAGCATCGATAATCATAGCTGAATCAGTAGCATTTTTTCCAGTAGTATAGGCATACTGTTGTATGGGTGTAATTGCATTTTGAAGAAGTAGATTTTTCCATTTTGACAAATGAGGATTGGTCCAATCGCCATAAATTCTTTTAATGGTTGGATTTCCGTACTTCGCGATTTCCTCCATCATTTCTTTTACATGAGCAGAAGGGATATTATCTCCATCAATAAGCACCGCTAAATTTGAGTTCATATATTAATTTATTTTATTTAGACTTCTTTAATCTTTTTGCTGCTTTTTTTTCTTTTGGAGTTTTAGCAGATTCTTTTTTTACATTTTTCCTAGAGTCTTTACTTTTTGCCATATTTTTAATTTTTAATTTTCTATATGCGGTAATTAATAGTCCCAAAATTGTTAGATAATCAAAAAAAACGATTATCGGTTGAGTTTTGGTAGGTACATCGCATTATTAAAATGATGTTTATATTACTTTAAAGATAGTATTATTAAGATTATTAAAGGAAGTTTCCAATTAGTTTTATCAACACTGTATTAACTATGAATTTTTAATATTTTTATTCGGAAACATTTTTGAAACTATATATCCCACTACCATTGCCAAAGCAAATGATGGAGCCAGCACATCCAATTCTACAAAATATTTTCCAATTCCCTCCATATTTGAAAAAACAAATTTAAATATGATTACCGATGCAAAACCGGAAATCATAGAAGCAATCGCTCCTTTTTCAGTATATCCTTTCCAAAAAAGAGATAAAATGATAACTGGACAAAAAGTAGCTGCAATACCTGACCAACCAAAAATCATGATCCAGAAAATCTGCCTATCTGGATATAGATAATATAGTAATACAGCAATACACAATGCCACTAATGCCATACCAACTGTAACTAATCTTGAGAAATTTGTTAAATCTTCATCTTTTAAATCGGGCCTTAATATTTTCTGATAAAAATCGCGTGTAATTGCACTAGAGGCAAGAATAAGTAGCGAATCTATGGTTGACATTATTGCAGAAAGTACAATAGCAATAAAAATTGCGACTAAAATTGTTGGTAAAAATTCGTTGGTAATTAAACTTAGTACATCTTCACCACCTGTTCCCAATACTGCCTCAGGGTCTTGTCCTTCTGACGTAAAATAGATTCGAGCAAGTATACCAATTGTTACTGCTGCTGCATCTGTTAACAGTGTAAAAAGCAATGCTACCCATTTGCCTTTATCTATCTCATTTTCACTTTTAATAGACATAAAACGAACATAAACTTGAGGTGAACCTAAGAAACCTAATCCAATCATGGAGAAACCAAGAATTGTAAATAAGTTCAACCAACCGTCATCGCTTCTTCCCATTATTTGAGTTAAGGTAGGATCAATCGCGTTTAATCCTTCAGTAATTCCAGTACCATGGTCCATAGAGAACCAAACTACAATAGGCAATAACACCAGGCCGATAAACATCAATATTCCTTGGAACATATCAGACCAAACCGCAGCTACAAAACCACCAATAAAAATATAGATGAGTACAATGCTAAAGCCAACAAGCACCCCAATTCGGTAATCAATACCTAACATAGATTCAAACGCAATACCAGTAACATCCATTTGTGATGCGACATAAATAACCACGAAAACTACCAAGACCGATGCGGAAATAATACGAAGCGTATTTGTAGAAGATTTAAAATGACTTTGGAGATAATCGGGAATTGTGATTGCTTTATAATCGTCAGAACGCCTTTTAAATCGTTTGGCCATAAATTGCCAGGAAATAAAAACACCGAGCAATTCACCAGCAACGACCCAATATCCAGAATATCCAGCGATTGCTCCCATACCAGTTAAACCTATTAAAAGCCATCCAGATTCTCCTGTTGCTCTAGCAGAAAAGGCAACAGCCAAAAAACCCATCTTTTTTCCTCCTAGATAATAATCACTCATACTTTTTACCCTGCGAGAAGCTAAAATTCCAATTAGAAATAGAATAGCGACATAAATTGCTAGAACAGTAATTTTTATAATCATGTGTTTTATTTAGTTAGCTTTTAAAATAAGTATTTAATATTTAAATTATATTAACGTAAAAATTTAATGTTTAAAATAATTAGTTTGAATTAATTTTTAGCCAAAGTACTATTAATTTTAAACCACTGATACGTAACAATGCAAATATAAGAAGCATCTACTTTTTGACCTAAGGTATTAACTTGTTCATCACTTAGTTCTCCAATGGCATATTTAAAGAAATTTATTTTGTTTTACATAAGGACATTTTAACGATAATAAAGAACGAATTTTATCATTTTTTTTAAATGGTAGCCTTTTTTAACCCAGTTACAACAAGGGTTCTATTCGGGTTCATTTTTAATGACTTTTCATATTGAAGTTTAGCTTCTCTCATTCGGTTTTGGCTCAATAACCAATCAGCATATAATTCTCTTGTTGGTTTTTGAATGGATGGAGGACCATAACTATAACTTATACTTTCGTTTAATACTATTGATTTTAAAAAAAATGCTTCTGCCTGTTCCAAATCGTTATTCAAATTTGCTCGTAAAGCCAAAAGTTGATTTTGTCTTACTTGAGCTCCCACCAAATCACTTTGGGTAGCAACGCCTCTAGAAATTCCTGAACAAAAAGAACCTCCTTGATCAGATGCTATATAGGATTCTCTCTTATAATCATTTTCTAAGGTTGCTATTGCTTGGTCTAATTCATATATATCTCCCTTTTTATAAGCCTTCATTCCTTCTATAAAATAATATTGAGAACGTATAGAAACATTTAAATCAGTAATATCAAATTCAATATTTGCTTCATCACTATCCCAGTTTTCAGAGTTTATTAAATAAGTTCCTTTTAAATAAACTAAATGTGATCTCCCTTTTTTTGAAGGTGTTTCGCTTGCAAGTTTATCTATGATCAAAAGCATGTTTTTCGCTTCTTCCATATTTTCTTTTTGAAGATACCCATATTGCAACCAATGATAAGCATGATAACCTCTCGCATTGTTATCAAGATTCTTTCGTTCCATCCTATTAATACTTGCTTGGTATGAATTAATATTTGAAGAAATTACTTCATCCCACATACCCATTGCTACATAAATATGAGAGGGCATATGAAGTGCATGACTAGCTTCAGGTGCTACTTTAGCATAAGAATTGGCAGCATTTAATGCAAGATGTGCATGAGCTGGATCATCATAAGAGTGAATTAAGTAATGAAGTGCTCCCGGATGGTTCGGATTTTCCTCTATAATGCCTTTTGCAATTATAGCTCCTTTACCATAAATTGCATCATCTCTTCCATCTGGTACACTGCCTAAAAGAGAAAGTGCATAGAAAGCAGAAATTTCATGATTGTTAGGGTATTTTTCAGACAGCTGTTCCATATACTGAGCATATTTTAAATCTCGTCCTTTTTTTTCTAATATGGGTTGATACAATATTTGAACAGCTTTAATAAAATCTAACTCAAGGTCAGAACTTCTTTTCTTATAATCAAATTTTTCTAATTTTTTTAATGATGTTGTTGCTTTTTCAAAATCTTGATCGCTCCATAAAGTGTGATTATAGGTCATGGCTTCACCCCAATAGGCCATGGCCATTTTCGAATCAGTTTCTTGAGCTTGTAAAAATGATTCTCTTGCATCTTCATATTCAAATGAATGTAATAGCAATAAACCTTTTTCAAAATAATTAGCTGCTTCTGTATTTCCAGTTACCTTAATATCTATGGAACCTAAAAGATTTGTTTTAACCTTGTCTTCTTTACAATTTATAAACAATAGAAAACTGAGAAAAATAATAATATTTGTTTTCATAATTATTTGATTTTAATAGGTGTCATTTATTTAAGTTAATCAAGCTGTTTGCTATAGTTTCTTTAAAATATTCTTACCAGTTATTGCCATTGCAGTTAATACTCCTGAAAATAAAGCACCACCTACACCAGCAGTTACAATATCTTGACCTGTAAGATAAAAGTTTTTTATTTTTGTTCTTGGCTTTAAAAAAGGCTGTCTAAACCTAGAAGGACTGTGATCCAAACCATATACTTCACCATTATTATAATTGACAAAATGTTTAGTGGTAAGAGGAGTCGATAACTCATAACAATTAATTTTACCTTCAAGTTGAGGGAGTTGTTTATATAAAACTTTTAATAATCGCTTCGCTATATTTTTTTTTATAGATTCGTATTCTTCACCTCTTTTCATCCATTTTGAATCAGACCATGTATCAAATATCTCATAAGGTATTAAAGTTATAATATCTACCGTACTTTTACCTGGATATCTATTGGACCAATCTGGATCTTTTGCTGAGGGAAACGAAAGGTAAACCAATGGAAAATCCTGGTTTAAATCGTCTAAATAATTCTTAACATTACTATCATGGTCTCCTTCTTTTGGATATACCCAATAGTTTGTTTTAGGAATATTTAATTCCTCAGGAGAACCTTCTAGACCAATATACAGGCTCACATGTGCTACCGATGGTTTTACTTTTTGAAGTTGTTTTTTTAACTGGTGTTTCTTTACTATTTCAAATGGTAAAAGTTGATTATAAGTAGTATTAATTCCAGCATTACTAACAATACTTTTAGCATAAATAGATTTTCCATCTATCATTTTTACACCAATAGCTTTATTATTATTAATAATCACTTCAGCTACTTCAGCTTTAGTTAATATGGAACCTCCAGAAGCTTCAATAACTGGATCTATAGTTTTTACAATTTGTGAAGAACCTCCAATTGGAAAACTACCTCCATCAAAATAATGTCTTACTACAGAAGCATGCATAGAGAAACTGCTCTGTTTTGGTGGCAATCCATAATCTCCATATTGTCCTGTAAGAACTTTTATTAATTTTTTATTTGAAGTTAAAGAACCTAATACCTCGTCTGTTGTTTTATCTGAAAATTTGTAAAATGGTTTTTTTAAAATTCCACCAAAAATTGACTCCAAAAAAGGTGAAATAGCTTTACTAATATAATAATTTTTACTGGTTCTTACCGCCTTAAAAACCAAATCTACATATTGATGAATTGCTTGTTCTTCCTCAGGAAAATAAGAAATCAATTTTTCTTTAAAATTTTCAACCCCCTTCATAAAATCGAAATGCTCATCGCCAATAATTATTCGATCGTAAACGGCTCCCATATCTGCCCACTTTAATTCTCCATTGGTCACATAGTCAAACAATTTCTTTAAAATGCCTTTTTCTCTTTGAACCTCTCCTACATAATGTATTCCTACATCCCATTCATAATCTTTTCGCTTAAAAACATGGGTAAAACCACCAGCAGTATAATGACGCTCTAAAACCAATACTTTTTGTCCTTGTTTTGAAAGTATTGCTGCAGTTGCTAAGCCTCCCATTCCAGAACCAATAACTATGGTATCGTATGCATTTTGTAATTGAGGATTTTTTTTGTAGGATTGAATCATAAATTAAGTGTATTTCTGTGTTAACTTTCCACCTAACCAACCCATAATAAAAGCGAGAACATTTTTAAGAATTCGATTCATAGAAAGTTGTTTTTATGCTTAATATCCCTATTAAAATTATAGTTAAAACCAAATTTACTAAAAAGAATAAAGAAATTTTAATTTTAAAGAATCAATATATGAATTATCAATGGTTTTGCTAAGTAATCGCAGTCATGTTTTCTATTTATTTATTTATTTTAATCTATCATAAATTTTAAAACCTATTTACTATGCACGCATAGTATTTTTTATGTATATTTGAAAAATGAAAGAAAAAACAATAGATTACCTTTTAAGATCTACTTGGATGGGCGTTACCAAAATGTACAATGAAGAAGCCGGTAAAAAAGGCAGTACAATGGCAACTGGATTTGCACTTATTAGTATCGATCCTGATGAAGGTACTCCTTCTACTTCATTAGGTCCTAAAATGGGTATTGAAGCAACTAGCCTTTCAAGAACATTAAAAAATATGGAAGAAAAAGGACTTATAGTTAGAAAACCTAATCCTTTAGATGGCAGAGGTGTTTTAATTCACCTTACTCCTTTTGGTATTGAAATGAGAGAGTTTTCAAAAAAAGTGGTTATTGGATTTGATGAAGCAGTCTATAGAGCAGTTGATTCAGAAGACCTAAAAACATTTAAAAAAGTAACAAATACTATTTTGGAGTTAATCAACTCCAAAAAAATATACATACAAGATTAAATAGATTATCATATGTCTAAAAGAAGAATTAAAAAAGTAGCCGTAATTGGTTCAGGAATAATGGGAAGCGGTATTGCTTGCCATTTTGCAAATATTGGAGTGGAAGTTTTATTACTTGATATCGTACCTTTTTCTCTTTCTGAAAAAGAAGAAGCAAAAGGATTAACACTGCAAGATAAAGCAGTAAGAAATCGTTTGGTAAACGATGCGCTTAATGCTTCTATAAAATCTAAACCTGCACCTTTATACAACCTAAAGTTTGCCGATAGAATTACTACTGGTAATCTTGACGATGATATCCAAAAAGTGGCATCTGCAGATTGGATTATTGAAGTAGTGGTAGAGCGTTTAGATATTAAAAAACAAGTGTTTGAAAAACTTGAAAAATACAGAACCCCAGGAACTTTAATTACTAGTAATACTTCTGGAATCCCTATTAAATTTATGAATGAAGGTAGAACAGAAGATTTTCAGAAACATTTCTGTGGAACTCACTTTTTTAATCCTCCTCGTTATTTAAAACTTTTCGAAATCATTCCTGGACCAAATACATCACCTGAAGTATTGGACTTCTTTAATAGTTATGGTGAACAATTTTTAGGAAAAACTACTGTAATTGCAAAAGATACCCCTGCATTTATTGGAAATAGAATTGGTATTTATGGCATCCAAAGTCTTTTCCATTTGGTAAAAGAAATGGAACTTACTGTTGAAGAAGTCGATAAATTAACTGGTCCCGTAATAGGTAGACCAAAATCAGCAACATTCCGAACTGTTGATGTAGTAGGATTAGATACTTTAGTTCATGTTGCTAATGGAATCTATGAAAATTGTCCTGATGATGAAGAGCATGAAGTATTTAAATTACCTGCCTTTGTTAACACATTAATGGAGAACAAATGGTTGGGAAGCAAATCTGGTCAAGGGTTTTATAAAAAAGTTAAAGATGAAAATGGTAAGAACCAGATTTTAGGATTGGACCTTGAAACTTTAGCATATCGAAAAGGTAAAAGAGCTACTTTCCCTACGCTAGAATTAACAAAAAATGTAGATAATGTAATTGATCGTTTTAAAATTTTAGTGGCAGGAAAAGATAAAGCTGGTGAATTTTATCGCAAGAATTTCTCACTAATGTTTTCGTATGTTTCTAAACGAATTCCTGAAATTTCAGACGAATTATACAAAATTGATGATGCTATGAAAGCTGGGTTTGGATGGGAAAATGGTCCTTTCGAAATTTGGGATGCTGTCGGAATTGAAAAAGGTATCGAATTAATGAAAGCTATTGGAAAAGAACCAGCTACTTGGGTTTTAGAAATGTTGGCCTCTGGAATTACTTCATTTTATACTATTAAAGATGGAGCAACCTATTATTATGATATTCCACAAAAGAAACATAAAAAAGTACCGGGACAGGATGCATTTATTATTCTTAATAATATTCGAAAATCAAGTGAAGTATATAAAAATAGCGGATGTGTAGTTGAAGATTTAGGAGATGGTATTCTAAATTTAGAATTCCAAAGTAAAATGAATACTATTGGTGGAGATGTTTTAGCTGGATTAAATAAAGCTATTGACATTGCTGAAAAAGATTTTGAAGGCCTAGTCGTTGGTAATCAAGGAGCAAATTTTTCAGTGGGTGCTAATATCGGAATGATTTTTATGATGGCCGTAGAGCAAGAGTATGAGGAACTAAATATGGCAATTAAATATTTCCAAGATAGTGTCATGCGATTGCGTTATTCATCAATCCCAACAGTAGTTGCCCCTCATGGAATGACTTTAGGTGGTGGATGTGAAATGACACTTCATGCAGATCGAGTAGTTGCTGCAGCTGAAAGTTATATTGGATTGGTTGAATTTGGAGTTGGAGTGATACCTGGCGGTGGTGGATCTAAAGAAATGGCCTTAAGAGCCAGTGATTTATTCCATAAAAATGATGTAGAATTAAATGTATTACAAGAATACTTTTTAACCATAGGAATGGCAAAAGTTTCTACCTCTGCTTATGAAGCATATGACCTTGGTATCTTAGAAAAAGGAAAAGATATTATTATCGTAAATAAAAATCGTCAGATAGCAACTGCAAAAGCGGTTGCAAAATCAATGGCAAAGATAGGTTATACGCAACCCGTACTAAGAAAAGATGTAAAAGTACTAGGTAAACAAGCTTTAGGAATGTTTTTAGTTGGAACAGATTCTATGGAAGCTTCGAATTTCATCAGTGAACACGATCAAAAAATTGCAAATAAATTAGCTTATGTAATGGCCGGTGGAGATTTATCAGAACCTACTCTAGTGACAGAGCAATACTTATTAGATATTGAACGTGAAGCCTTTTTAAGTCTTTGTACAGAACGCAAAACCTTAGAACGAATTGAACATATGTTAAAAACAGGGAAACCACTTCGCAACTAATTGTGATTTTCTATGCCTTTAGCTATATGCAAAAGGCAAAAATTAATAAAATTAAAAGCTTATAGCATACAGCTTAAGGCTTAAAGCAAAAGATTATGAAACAAGCATATATAGTAAAAGCATATCGTACAGCAGTAGGTAAAGCACCTAAAGGGGTTTTTAGATTTAAAAGAACAGATGAATTAGCGGCAGAAACCATTCAATATATGATGAAAGAATTGCCTCAATTAGACAAAACTCGAATCGATGACGTTATCGTAGGTAATGCCATGCCAGAAGGATCCCAAGGTCTAAATATGGCTAGACTCATTTCTTTAATGGGATTAGACTCTGTAGATATCCCAGGAGTAACTGTAAATCGTTTTTGTTCTTCAGGAATTGAAACTATAGGTATTGCCACTGCTAAAATTCAGAGTGGAATGGCAGATTGTATTATAGCTGGAGGTGCAGAAAGTATGAGTTCGGTTCCAATGACAGGATTTAAACCAGAATTGAATTATGATGTTGTAAATTCTGGACACGAAGATTATTATTGGGGAATGGGAAATACAGCTGAGGCAGTTGCCAATCAGTTTAACGTTTCTAGAGAGGATCAAGATGAGTTTGCATTTAATTCTCATATGAAAGCGTTAAAGGCACAAGCAGAAAGTCGTTTTCAAGATCAAATAGTTCCCATCACTGTAAATCAAACCTACCTAGATGAAAATAGAAAAAAAATATCAAAATCATATACGGTAACTAAAGATGAAGGTCCTAGAAAAGGAACTAGTAAAGAAGCGCTAGCAAAATTACGTGCTGTATTTGCGTTAGGTGGCAGTGTAACTGCTGGTAATTCATCTCAAATGAGTGATGGAGCAGCATTTGTAATGGTGATGAGCGAGGATATGGTAAAAGAATTAAATCTTGAACCTATTGCTAGATTAGTAAATTACGCAGCTGCAGGAGTTGAACCAAGAATAATGGGAATTGGACCTGTAAAAGCAATTCCGAAAGCTTTAAAGCAAGCTGGGTTGAAACAAGAAAATTTATCATTAATAGAGCTTAACGAAGCTTTTGCTTCTCAATCCTTAGCAGTTATACGGGAATTAGATCTCAACCCTGATATCATAAATGTTAATGGAGGTGCCATAGCACTAGGACATCCTTTAGGTTGCACTGGAGCTAAACTTTCAGTTCAGTTATTTGACGAAATGCGCAAACAAAATATGCAAGGAAAATACGGAGCAGTAACGATGTGTGTGGGAACAGGCCAAGGTGCTTGTGGAATATTTGAATTTTTAAACTAAACAAAATTAAGTCTTAATAATAATGGAAAAAGAACTAATAAGAGGAGGACAATTTATCGTAAAAAACTCTAAATGTGAAGATATTTTCACTCCAGAAGATTTTACGGAAGAACAAAAAATGATGAAAGATGCTGTCATGGAATTTAATGACAGAGAAATCATTCCATTTAGAGATCGTTTTGAAAATAAAGACTATGCTTTTACAGAAGAAGTAATGCGTAAAGCAGGGGCATTAGGTTTTTTAGGTGTTGCTGTTCCTGAAGCTTACGGTGGTTTAGGAATGGGCTTTGTTTCTTCATTATTAACTTGTGATTATATTTCTAGTGGAACCGGATCTTTTAGTACTGCTTTTGGAGCACATACGGGTATTGGAACCATGCCAATCACTCTGTATGGTTCAGAAGAACAAAAACAAAAATACGTTCCTAAATTAGCAAGTGGCGAATGGTTTGGATCTTATTGCTTGACAGAGCCAACCGCTGGAAGTGATGCTAATAGCGGAAGAACTAAAGCAGTTCTCTCAGAGGATGGAACTCATTATAAAATTAGTGGACAAAAAATGTGGATTTCAAACGCAGGATTTTGTAAACTATTTATTGTTTTTGCAAGAATTGAAGATGATAAAAACATTACAGGTTTTTTAGTTGAAAATGACCCTAATAATGGAATTTCATTAGGCGAAGAAGAACATAAATTAGGAATTCATGCTTCTTCTACACGTCAAGTGTTTTTTACAGACACAGAAGTTCCTGTTGAGAATATGCTCTCTGAACGTGGCAATGGTTTTAAAATAGCGATGAATTCGCTTAATATTGGAAGAATTAAATTGGCTGGGGCCTGTTTAGATTCGCAAAGAAGAATTACATCTTATGCAATACAATACGCATCTGAACGGAAACAGTTTAATACTCCTATTGCTGAATTTGGAGCTATCAAAGCTAAAATAGCTGAAATGGCAACCAATACTTATGTTGGAGAATCTGCTACTTATAGAGCTTCAAAAGACATTGAAAATAGAATAGAAATTAGACAAGCTGAAGGTGATACCCATCAAGATGCAGAGTTAAAAGGTGTTGAGGAATTTGCTATTGAATGTTCTATATTAAAAGTTTCTGTTTCTGAAGATGTTCAAAGTTGTGCAGATGAAGGAATACAAATTTTTGGTGGAATGGGATTCTCAAAAGAAACTCCTATGGAATCTGCATGGAGAGATGCAAGAATTACAAGAATTTACGAAGGCACCAACGAGATTAATAGAATGCTTTCGGTGGGCATGTTGGTCAAAAAAGCGATGAAGGGTCATGTCGATTTAATCGGTCCTGCGATGAAGGTAGTAGATGAATTAACGGGTATCCCTTCTTTTGAAACTCCTGATTTTTCAGAAGTACTTTCTGAAGAAAAAGCAATGGTTGAGAAACTGAAAAAAGTATTCTTGATGGTTGCTGGAGCAGCAGTTCAAAAATATGGCCCAGACCTAGAAGAACACCAGCAACTTTTAATGGCAGCTTCCAATATATTAATAGAAACATATATGGCTGAATCTGCTATTTTACGTACGGAGAAGAACTGTAAACGTTTTGGTGAAGATTCTCAAACATACCAAATTGCAATGTCAAAATTGTATTTATATAATGCGGTGGATATCATCCATAAAAACGCAAAAGAAGGAATCGTTTCTTTTGCTGAAGGCGATGAACAACGTATGATGCTTATGGGACTAAAACGTTTTACAAAGTATCAAAACCAACCTAATGTGGTTGCCTTACGTAATAATATTTCAGAAAAAATTCAAAAGGAAAACAAGTATCCTTTTTAAATAATATTTAAGTTTTGCTTAATTGATTAAAGCCGGCTTTCATTAATTTGAAAGGCGGTTTTTTTTAATATTTGATTGTGAAACTCGTTTAAAATTCTTTCTTATATTTATAGAAATTATATTAAATGTTTAAATATCAAATTTCCTCTGTACTTCTTTTTAATTGTTACTTATTGATTGCACAATCAAATACAGAAGTTTTTGTAATGGATTTAGAATTTTCAGAAAATAATTTTAATATTAAAAAAATCAAAAACATTTCAAACAATCCAGGCTATGATAGCCAATCATTTTTTATAAATAATGAACAAATAGTATACGCTAGAACCTATAATAACCAAACAGATATCACTAAATATAATTTAAAAGATGAATCACAAATCAATTTAAGCGAAACTAAAATTGGCGGCGAATATTCTCCACAAAAAATTCCAAACAGTAATTACTACACTGCTGTTAGATTAGATACTACAGGTTTACAACGACTTTACAAATACGATTCAAAAACAAAGCAATCTTCTTTATTAATTGAAAATTTACAGGTTGCTTATTATTCTTTTTTTGATGAAAACAGATTGCTTTCATCAGTTTTAAGTGGAGCTAATTTAGATTTAGTGTATTCAGACATCTCTAAAAAATCGAATGATACCCTATTAGTAAAAGTAGGAAGATCCATTCATAAAGTTCCCAATACAATAAATACCATGAGTTATACTTCAGTAAATGATGAAGGCAATATGGATGTTTATCAGCTTGATATTTCTACTTTAGAAAGTTTTTTTGTCAGTCAGTTACCTGTTGGAATTCAGGATCATATTTGGTTAGACGAATCTACTTTATTAATTGGAAGTCTTGATAAATTATTTTTACTAGATTTATTTGGAAATGGAGAATGGAAATTAGTTGCAGACCTTTCAAAATATAATATAAGAGATATTACACGTCTTGCTGTAAATCCAGACGGTTCTAAATTAGCAATGGTTGCTGAACTGAAACCTGAAATTTCAAACAAATAAAAAAAACAAATTCAAATAGATACTATGAAACCTTTTATTTCAGTATTGTTATTTTTTATTTCAATAACGGCAATAGGTCAAAACTTTACAAGACAAGATTCTTTGCGAGGAAGTATCACTCCAGAAAGGGCCTGGTGGAATCTTACACATTACGAATTACAGGTGGAAGTAGATCTAGAGAAAAAAACTATACATGGCCTCAATACTATTAGTTATAGTGTTTTAGAGACAAATTCTAAAATGCAAATCGATTTACAAGCACCTATGATTATTGAGAAGGTGCTTCAAAACAGAAAGGAACTATTATTTACTTCGGAAGGGAATGCTCATTTTGTCCAACTTCAAAAGGAACAAGAAAAAGATTCCAATCAAAAAATTACCGTTTATTTTTCTGGTAAACCACCTATTGCAAAAAACGCTCCTTGGGATGGGGGTTTTTCTTGGTCAAAAGATGCTAATGGGAAACATTTTGTTGCAACTTCTAATCAAGGAATCGGTGCGAGTCTTTGGTGGCCAAATAAAGATCATTATTACGATGAGCCTGATAATGGCATTGATTTTGACATTACCATACCAAATGGATTAATGGCGGTAGCCAATGGAAGATTAGTAAATAAAAAAACTAAAAAAAACAAAACTACTTGGTCTTGGAAAGTAGTTAATCCAATAAACAATTATGGGGTGAACATAAACATTGGAGATTATATTCATTTTGGAGAACAATACGATGGTGAAAAGGGGATCCTAGATATGGACTATTATGTCCTTAAAGAAAATGAAACTAAAGCCATAGAACAATTTAAACAAGCCCCAAAAATGATGGAAGCTTTCGAGTATTGGTTTGGTCCCTACCCTTTTTACGAAGACAGTTTTAAGTTGGTAGAAGTTCCTTATTTAGGGATGGAACATCAAAGTAGTGTTACGTATGGCAATCAATACATGAATGGATATTTAGGTCGTGATTTATCTGGAACTGGCTGGGGATTAAAATTCGATTTTATCATTATTCATGAATCTGGACATGAATGGTTTGCCAATAACATTACCCATATAGATGTTGCAGATATGTGGATTCATGAAGGGTTTACAGCCTATTCTGAAAACTTATATTTAGATTATTACTACGAAAAAAAGGCTTCTTCAGAATATGTAATTGGTACCAGAGCTTCTATCCAAAATGACCGCTCTATCATAGGTATTTATGAGGTAAATAAGGAAGGAAGTGGAGATATGTATTATAAAGGAGCGAACATTTTACATACCCTACGCCAATTGATTGAAAACGATGAAAAATGGCGAGAAATACTAAGGGGTTTGAATAAATATTTTTACCATAAAACAATAAGTAGCAAACAATTAGAAGAGTATATTGGTGAAAAATCTGGTATTGATTTAACTGAGTTTTGGAATCAATACCTGCGTACTACTGAAATCCCAAAAGTGGAATATAAAGTAAGTAATAATGAATTAAATTTTCGATATGTTGCTATTATAGAAGGTTTTGAAATGCCTGTAATTGCTATTATTAATGGAAACGAAGAATGGATTTTCCCTACTGCAGAATGGAAAACAAAAGAGTTCTCAAAAGAAGTGAAAAGCATTAAAATTAAAGAAGATTTTTATGTAGAGAGTGTGCAAGTTTCTAATTAAAATAGGAATTAAATTACACTATCTTTGCGAAAATTCTTAGTAAACCGTTTCTATGCACTTTAGTGACCTTAATTTAAACAAACCACTCTTAAAAGCTATTTTTGAGAAAAATTACGAAACTCCTACAAAGGTTCAAATACAGACCATTCCTTTAGTTTTAGCTAAAAAAAATGTGATTGCCTCGGCTCAAACTGGAACTGGAAAAACAGCTGCTTTTGCGCTCCCTATTTTGCAATTATTATTTCATCAACAAGATACAAATAAAGAACAGAAAAAAATTAGAGCATTGATAGTAAGCCCTACAAGAGAGCTTGCAGTTCAGATTAACGAAGAATTTACGGACTACTCAAAATATACCAAGCTGAGTTCTACGGTTGTATATGGGGGTATATCTATTGACGCTCAAAAAAAAGTACTAAAAAAAGGGATTGATATTTTAATCGCTACTCCAGGAAGATTATTAGATCTTTGTAAGCAAGAAATCGTCGATCTTAGCACCATTGAAATATTAGTGCTCGATGAAGCAGACTTAATGCTGGATATGGGGTTTATAGATGATATAAAAAAAATAGATCTTTTATGTCCCACCCAAAAGCAAATATTATTGTTTTCTGCAACCATGCCTTCAAAAGTGGTTCATTTTGCTAAAAATCTTTTATCCAATCCGGAAATAGTAGAAGTAATTTCAAGAAAATCGGAGACAACTAAGGTTAAAGAATTGTTATACTATGTTCCAAAACCTAATAAAATAGAGCTTTGCTTGCATTTATTAAGAAATACCATTAAAGGGAATATCCTAATTTTTAGAAGAACTAGAAATGGAGTAGATAATTTAGAACAAACTCTTTTAAAAAATGGTTTTAAAGTAGAAACTTTACATGGAGAAAAGAGTCAGAACTTACGCCAGAATGCATTAAGTAAGTTTAAAAATAATGAGGTAAATATTTTAATCGCTACCGATGTCGCTTCCAGAGGTATTGATATTGAGGATTTAGATGTAGTGATTAATTTTGATCTTCCTAATATTTCTGAAACCTATGTACACCGAATTGGCAGAACTGCCCGTGCTGGCAAGAAGGGAACTTCTTATTCTTTCTGTTCTTTAGATGAAAAAAAGTATGTTGTAGCTATTCAAAAAACAATTAAGAAAGCCATCCCTGTTGTAGAAGACCACCCTTATGCTTTAAAGCGAAAAGAAAAAGCTATAGATTCAAATAAGAAGAAGAATACTAAACAAAAAAATAGTAATACAAAACATAAAAAAAGCAGGAAATCATTGGCTTCAAAGAAAAATAAGAAGCGTTGGTATTAATGTGAAAAATAAACATTTTTTTCTTTAAAGTTTATTTGCCAAAACAAAAAACTCCTTTTTAAAAGTCTATATTTGCGCGCTTTAGAAATACATAGAAATGCAAAAATTACTTAAAAACTTTACCTTCAATCCCAAGAACGATATCTTATCTGGTCTTACGGTTGCCTTAGCGCTAATACCAGAAGCAGTAGCTTTTGCTTTTGTTGCAGGAATTGATCCATTAGTAGGACTTTACGGTGCTTTTATGATGGGAATTGTCACCGCAATATTTGGTGGTCGACCAGGAATGATTTCAGGAGCTACTGGAGCTATGGCTGTAGTAATGGTTCATTTAATTCAAAAGGGAAATGATGTTGGAATTGGATTAGAAACACCAATTGAGAACTTAGGCCTTCAATGGTTGTTTATTACTCTGCTCTTTGTGGGTGCAATTCAGATATCAGCTGGTGTATTTAAATTAGGAAAATTTGTTAGGCTTATCCCCCATTCTGTAATGATGGGTTTTGTAAACGGTCTGGCTATTGTAATATTTTTATCTCAATTAGGACTTTTTAAAGAAAAAGTAAATGGAAATTTAGAGTGGATGCAAGGTTCAAACCTTTGGATTATGCTTGGATTTGTTGGTCTTACTATGGCAATCATGTTTTTATTACCAAAGGTCACCAAAAAAGTTCCAGCAGCATTAGTTGCTATTATTGTAGTTGCGGCTATTACGATATTTGGAGATGTAAATGTAAGTACTGTTGGATCGTTTATTATAGATGGTGGTGGTGAAGGATTACAAGGTTCATTACCTAGTTTTCAAGCTCAAATTTTTGGATTATTTGATACCCTTGCTGGTAATTGGGATTTAATTTTTTCAACTGCTTTTTTATTAGCAGCTGTAGGCCTTATAGAATCTTTAATGACATTAAACCTTATTGATGATATGACTGAGAGTCGAGGGTCAGGAAACAGAGAATGCGTAGCTCAAGGTGGAGCAAACATATTAAATGGATTATTTGGTGGTATGGGAGGTTGTGCAATGATAGGACAATCCATCATAAATGTAAATTCTGGTGGTCGAGGTAGATTATCTGGTATTGTAGCTGCCCTTGCACTTTTAGGCTTTGTGCTTTTTGGCGCCCCTTTAATTGAACAGATACCAATTGCAGCTTTAGTAGGTGTAATGTTTATGGTAGTTATTGGAACTTTTGCTTGGAGTAGTTTTAGAATTCTTCATAAAATCCCTCTTGCTGATGCTATTGTATTAATCACAGTTTCTGCTATTACCGTATGGCAAGATTTAGCAATTGCAGTAATTGTTGGGGTAATTATGTCGGCCTTAGTTTTTTCTTGGCAAAGTGCTACAAAAATTAGAGCACGTAAAAGAATTAAAGAAAACGGTACCAAAGTTTATGAAATATGGGGACCCCTATTTTTTGGATCATCACAGTCTTTTAACTCAAAATTTGATTTTAAAAATGACCCTGAACTAATTGAAATCGATTTTATAGAATCGAAAGTAGGAGATCATTCAGGGATAGAGTCCTTGCGAAATGTGACCAATAAATACCTAGCGCTAGGAAAAAATGTAAAACTTACACATTTAAGTCCAGAATGTAAAATGATATTATTAAAAGCAAATCCTAAGTTTAATGAAATTATTGAGACATCTATTGAGGACCCACGTTATCATGTGGTTACAGATTTATTAGATAGTGACGTATAGAAAAGCATCATTAATGTCAATTTAATAAATGATCGAAATAGCTACTAATATAGATTTTTTATTAATCCTAGTTTTATTTATTGCAGGAGTAATAACCTTTTCAATATCAACTATTAGTGGTGGTGGTGGTGCATTAATGCTGATTCCATTATTAAATTTAATTGTTGGAACTACAAAAACTGCACCTATCATAAATCTTGGAGCATTTATAAGTAGGCCTTCAAGAATCATCCTATTTTGGAAAAATATCGTTTGGAAAGTATTTTGGTATTATGTCCCTTCAGCCATTTTAGGAGCTTTTTTAGCCGCTTGGTTTTTTTCTGAAATAAAAATTAATTGGCTTCAAATAATCGTAGCTTTATTTTTAATAAGTACCTTTTTTCAGTATCGATTTGGAAAAAAAGAACGGTCTTTTAAAGCACCGCTTTGGTATTTTATTCCTTTGGGTTTTTTAGTATCCATCATAGGAACTTTCACTGGAGGCATGGGCCCAATTCTTAATCCCTTTTATTTAAATTCTGGAATCACAAAAGAAGCATTAGTAGGTACAAAAGCTGCTAATTCCTTTTTTCTTGGAATTGCACAAGTTAGTAGTTATACTTTTTTTGGATTGCTTACCACTGAACTTTGGATTTATGGAATTTCCTTAGGAATAGGTGCTACTTTCGGAAACCTAATAGGAAAACGAGTATTAGCGAAAATGAGTAGTTTGTTATTTCGCAAACTAGTAATAATCATTATGGTCCTTAGTGGACTTTTATTATTAATAAAAGCCATTTATAGCTTGCGTTAAAATTTCATTTGTTAAAGTTCCTGTTGTATCCATTTTTTCTAGATTCATTTTTTATCTTTAGAACATATTAAAACCTTTCAAATATGAAGAATTTAATTTCTTTGATACTGCTGATTATAGCAACGTCGCTTTCCGCTCAAGATTTTTCAACAGATATTTTAAAAGACATGAAGCCACGTAACATTGGGCCTGGCGGAATGTCTGGTCGCGTAACAGCAATAGATGTGGTAACAAAAAATCCTGAAATAATTTACGTAGGAACCGCTTCAGGTGGTTTATGGAAATCTGAAAGTGGAGGTGTTAAATGGAAACCAATATTTGAAAAAGAAGCTACTGCATCAATTGGAGCCATTGCCATACAACAATCCAATCCGTCTGTCATATGGCTAGGTACTGGTGAAGGAAATCCAAGAAATAGTTTAAATGGTGGTTATGGTGTTTATCGATCTTTAGACGCAGGAAAGAATTGGGACCTTATGGGACTTGAAAATACACGTCATATCCACCGCATTATTATTGACCCAACTAATCCAAATATCATATATATTGGAGCTATAGGTTCTCCTTGGGGAGAACATCAAGAGCGAGGTGTTTATAAAACTAAAGATGGAGGTAAAACTTGGAATAAAATATTATACGCTACTAATAATACTGGTGTAGGTGATATGGTTATGGATCCTAGCAATCCTAATAAATTAATAGTAGCTCTTTGGGAACATAAAAGAGAACCATGGTTTTTCAATTCTGGTGGAGAAGGATCTGGTATTTTTATTACTCATAATGGAGGTGAAACTTGGGAAGAACGAACCGATAAAAATGGTTTACCAAAAGGAAATCTAGGAAGAATTGGTTTAGCTATAGCTAAAAACAAACCCAATATAGTATATGCACTTATTGAAGCAAAAAAAAATGCTTTGTATAAAAGTGAAGACGGAGGTTTTACATTTAAAAAAATAAATGACAAAAGTGACATCGGAAATCGTCCTTTTTATTACAGTGATATATTTGTAGACCCACAGAATGAAAATAGAGTTTATTCTGTATTTACTTATGTAAATGTTTCTGAAGATGGAGGGGAAAATTTTTCTCAATTAATGCCTGCTTATGGTGTGGATAACGGTATACATCCGGATCATCATGCTTGGTGGATCCATCCAGACAATGGCAATTTTATGATTGACGGAAACGATGGAGGTTTGAACATTACTCATGATGGAGGAAAAACTTGGCGCTTTATTGGAAACTTACCGGTAGCTCAATTTTATCATATTGCAGTTGATAATGAGTTTCCATATAATATATATGGAGGAATGCAAGATAACGGTAGCTGGAGAGGTCCTTCTTATGTATTTCGTTCGCAGGGAATTAGAAATGATTATTGGCAAGAAATATCTTTTGGAGATGGTTTTGATGTGATACCAGATCGTGATAATAGCCGGTATGGGTGGACTATGAGTCAACAGGGATATGTAAGTCGTTATGATTGGCAAACTGGAAATAATTATACGGTTCGTCCAACTCATCCTGATCCTGATGTAAAGCTTCGTTTTAATTGGAATTCTGCAATTAATATAGATCCATATAATAATAGCACCATTTATTTTGGCAGTCAGTTTGTACATAAATCAACCGATAAAGGTCTTACCTGGGAAATAATTTCAGGAGATCTTACCACAAATGATCCTGAGAAACAAAAACAAAATGAGAGCGGAGGAATAAGCATGGATGCTACTGGAGCTGAAAATCATACTACTATTTTAGTAATAGAACCTTCTCCCATAGAACAAGATATGATTTGGGTTGCTACTGATGATGGTCGGGTTCATTATACTCAAAATGGAGGGAATAAATGGAATGAAGTTTCCAATAACTTATCCGGCTTACCAAAGGGAAGTTGGATCACACAAATAAAGGCTTCCAATAAAAATAGAGGAGAAGCATTATTAATTGCTAATGATTACCGAAGATTTAATTATGAACCCTACGCTTATAGGACCTCTAATTATGGCAAATCTTGGCAACGAATTGTTGACAAAGATGATGTTTTGAGTTATGCGCTCTGTATTATTGAAGATCCTGTAGAGAAGAATTTATTATTTCTTGGTACAGACGATGGATTATACCTTTCAATAGATGCTGGATCTTCATGGACAAAATGGACCAATGGTTTCCCTACCGTTCCGGTTAAAGATTTGGTAATTCAGGAACGAGAAAATGATTTGGTTATTGGAACTTTTGGACGTGCTGCTTGGGTATTAGATGACTTAATACCCTTACGAGATATTGCAAAAAATAATAAAGTTTTAGCTTCGGATATTGTTTTGTTTACAGCTCCTGACGCTTATCAAGTTTCTTTTAAACAACCTACGGGCAGTAGATTTGGAGCTGATGCTATATTTCAAGGTGAGAACAGAGTTTATGGAGCAAGGATACCCTATTATTTTCAGATAAAAAAAGAAGATAGTTCAAAAAATATAGACCCTTCAATAGAAAATAAAGGTGAAGAAGAAGATGAAAATATGGATGTAGATGAGAAAACAACTGAAGGCAAACATAAAGATTCTATTTATTTAAATATTTATGATGGGGATCGATTGATTCGAAGTTTAAAGAAAAAAACACCCGACAGTACAGGTATTTATTATTGGCGTTGGTCTATGAATGAAGCTGGAGTCGATCGGCCTTCACGTGAAATAAAAAAACGTAAAAATGAACCAAGAGGTATTCCGGTTAAACCAGGAACCTATCGCTTAGCATTAAGTTACTTGGACCACACCACATCAAGTGCTATTCAAATTAAGAGCGATCCTAGAGTTGAAGTTTCGAAAAATACAATTAATGATATCTATCAAAAAGGTAAAGAATTAGAAGAATTAACACAAACTACTGCTAATGCAGTAAAACAATTAGCAGAAAGTAAAAGCATTGCTGAAAAATATAAAACTGATTTAGCTAAAAAAAATAAAGTTTTATACCTAGAAGAGATAAAAGCAAGTAACATTATTATCAAAAGAATTGATTCTATAATAGATAAGTTTATTGGTAAAGAAGATAAACGACAAGGAATAACAAATAGTTCCTATGTAACTATTGCGAACAGAATAAGTACTGCAAGTTGGTATTCTAGTAGTAGGCCATATGGGATTACAGAAACTGAAATAATTTTAATTCAGCAAGTAAAAGACAAGTTGGAAGTTGTTTTAAAAGAAAGCAATTTATTTTTTGAAAAAGATTGGGAAAATTATAAAATGGAAATGAACCAAATAAATCTATCTCCATTTAAAAAGACTCAATCCTATTTCATAAAAGAAAACTAATTACCTTTAAGCAAAATAAAAAATAAGTATGAAAAAAGAAATTTATTCAGCAATAAGTAAATTTTATCCCTTCAAATCTTTAGATAGTTTTGCATTAACCTATCACTCCATTAATGATTTTAATCATGCTTTCACAACTCAATTTGGAACTATTTCTAAAAATACAGACCCCTTTCAAATTCCAAGAATAGATATTTGGAATAAAGATAGTATCAGTGATTTTAATTTGAAAATTGAAGGAAAGTACAATTTGTATAACAATATTCATTTTTTAAAAAAAATAATTAATTAAATGATGCTATTTTGTGATAAACTGATTTTCTGATACAATTAATACAATCCATAAAAATTAATTACCTTTAAACCTGTCTCTTATACACATCTGACGCTGCCGACGACTCCTTACGTGTAG
>CAJXVL010000003.1 GCA_913061205.1 uncultured Flavobacteriaceae bacterium
GAGATTCCTCTACGTCTCGTGGGCTCGGAGATGTGTATAAGAGACAGCTTTTATATTGGTCATTTCAAAATTACCAATACTCATTTTAGGAATTTTGGATCGTTTACCAAAAATATCTCCACTCAAACCTTGACCAAGAAAGTCATCAAACCATTTATTATTAAGATTTATTTCAAGAATAGCGTTATCAAATAACCAAATGGCATCACTAGATCCAGAATCTATAAGTAACGTAAAAACATCACTCTCATTTCCATAGATATTCGTAACATTTAAATATGGCTTTTTATTGTGAAAAGTTAAATCAAAAACTTCACATTTTTTACATTCTTTTTCGATGTAGTTTTCTGGTGCATACAAAAATATTTTCCTTGTATTATAGTTTGTTTTGACTACTAAATTTTTAAAAAAATCGTGACCTATGATTCCATGAATTGGTATTCCCATTCGTTTGGAAAGACTAAGTGATTTATCAAAAACAACAAATATTGTATGGTTAACATCTGTAACCTTACCAATCTTTATTTTATTAAGACTACTTTTCAAAGCTGGAATACTACCTCCTTCGCCTAATCCTCTTAAACGAATAAGTTTTGAATCGTTAAGTGCTAAAGAATCAATCTCAGACAAACTAAACATTATGGTTGAGCTTACCCCGGTATCTAATAAAAAAGTAAGTTTTGTTCCGTTAACTTCAACAGGTATAACCACCAAATTATTAATTAATTTGAATGATATTTTATCTTTTTTTTTGTCTTCAGAAAAAAAAAAACCACTTTGAGCAATTCCCTTAGTGATAACACATAAAAGAATACTTAATAGAATGATTTGGCGATTTATTTTAAAAGATGTTTTAATATTGTTAATATAAGTAATTTTATCAAAAGACTCTTTAATAGAACTAAAATTTAAGAATTATTTTGCAACTTTGCTTTTAAATACAAAACGATGCCATCAATATCTTCTAAAGGATTAAAAATGCCAGAATCACCAATTAGAAAATTGGTCCCATATGCTGAAAAAGCAGCTAAATCCGGCAAAGAAATATATTATTTAAATATTGGTCAGCCCGATATTAAGTCGCCAAAAGTTGCCTTGGATGCTGTAGCCAATCATCAACTTGAAACATTAGCTTATAGCCGATCAGAGGGCTCAGAGGAATATCGTGAAAAAATTGCTGCATACTACAATCGAAATAATATTCCAGTAGCTGGCAACGATATTATTGTAACCACTGGAGGAAGTGAAGCATTATTATTTGCCATGGGAACCATTTGTGATCAAGATGATGAAATCATAATTCCTGAGCCTTTTTATGCAAATTATAATGGATTTGCCACTGCATCTGGAGTAAATATTGTGCCGGTAATTTCAAAAATTGAAGATAATTTTGCATTACCTCCTATTTCAGAATTCGAAAAATTAATTAGTCCAAAGACTAAAGCAATTATAATTTGTAACCCTGGTAATCCAACTGGTTATTTATACTCAAAAGAAGAAATAAAAAAACTGGCTTCTATCGTATTAAAACATAATTTATTTTTAGTCGCAGATGAAGTATATCGTGAATTCACTTATGATGGAGAAGCTCATTATTCAATTTTACAAGAAGAAAGTCTTGCAGATAACGGAATTATTATAGACTCTGTATCTAAACGATATAGTATGTGTGGTGCTCGTATAGGATGTTTAGTTTCAAAAAATAAAGAAGTTATTTCAACTGCTTTAAAATTTGCTCAGGCAAGATTAAGCCCGCCCACTTTTGCACAAATTGCCAGTGAAGCAGCTCTAGAAACACCACAAAGTTATTTTGATGAGGTAATTTTAGAGTATAAAGATCGAAGAGATACATTGATTAATAAATTAAAAGAAATTCCTGGTGTAAAAGTTGGAGTTCCCAAGGGGGCATTTTATTGCATTGTAGAATTACCTGTAAAAAATAGCGACAATTTTTCACAATGGTTATTGGAAGAGTTTGATTATAATGGAAGAACAATAATGGTGGCACCTGCTGCAGGATTTTATTCTTCTAAAAATACTGGATTAAATCAAATTAGAATTGCATATGTACTTAAAAAAGAAAGCTTAATAAATGCAGTGGAAATTTTAAAAGAAGCCTTAAAAAAATACCAAGATTAATGCATATTGAAGAACATAAATCTTTAAAAACATACAACACTTTTGCAATTGATTGTACTGCGCGATATTTTGCTTCTATTCAATCAATTAGTGACTTAAAAAAAATATTAAAATCTAAAATTCATTCCGAAATATTTATTTTAGGAGGAGGTAGTAATCTGCTTTTAACTCAAGATATTGATGCTTTAGTTATTCACATAAATATTAAAGGAATTGAAATTATATCTGAAAATAAGAATACCATATCTCTTAAAGTTATGGCGGGTGAAAACTGGCAAGAGTTTGTCGAATATTGTATCGACCATAATTATGGAGGTGTTGAGAATTTATCGCTAATTCCAGGCAATGTTGGCACAGCACCTATTCAAAATATTGGAGCCTATGGAGTTGAATTGGAAGACATTTTTAATAGTTGTAATGCCATTTCTTTAAACAACCATTCTGAAAAAGAATTCACTAGAGAAGCATGTAAATTTGGTTATCGAAGTTCTATATTTAAAAATGAAGAAAAAGGTGAATTTATCATAACAAGTGTAGTTTTTAATTTAACAAAGACCAATCATAATAAAAATATTGGGTATGGAGCTATTAAAGAGGAATTAAATAATCTTCAAATAGAAAATCCAACCTTAAAAGAAATATCTGAAGTAGTTATAAAAATTAGGAAGTCCAAATTACCAGATCCAAAAAAATTAGGAAATAGCGGAAGTTTTTTTAAAAATCCAATTATTAATGATCTTGAATTTAAAAAATTTCACAGAAACTATCCAGAAGCTCCGTATTACAAAATATCAAATTCAGAATATAAAATTCCAGCTGGCTGGCTAATCGAACAATCCGGGTTTAAAGGAAAGCGAATTGGTGATGCTGGTGTGCATAAAAAACAAGCATTAGTATTAGTTAACTACGGAAATACAACTGGAAAAGAAATAGTTTCTCTCTCTAAAAAAATACAAGCCAAAGTGAAAGAAGAATTTGGAATCTTTATTAAACCTGAAGTTAATATTATCTAGTTGATAGTTAATACTAGTCATCTATCGCTAAACAAAGAAGATAATTTATCTTTTACAATTCTATAAAACATCATTAAAGAGAGCAAAAACTGCTAAAATCAATATTAAAAAAGCAATAAAGATTGTATTTTTGTATTTCAATTATTTACTATGGGAATTTATGTAATAACTATTGTATTACTACTTCTTGCTTTTGCAGGAATCGCTATAAAGATATGGGCTCAAAAAGATGGTGAATTTGGTGGTACTTGCGCAAGTCAAAGTCCTTTTTTAAATAAAGAAGGTGAATCTTGTGGTTTTTGTGGAAAAACACCTGAACAATTTGAAAATTGTTCTGAAGAACCTCATAAATAGGCTTTTGTAACTATGGTGTTACTTTACCTGTTTGCACTTGTAGTAATTTTAATTGTTGCGATTTTAGGAATAATTTTGATTATCTTTCAATTCACTACATTTATTTCAAATAGCTCATAAAAAACAGCTTAGTGGAAATATCAAAAAAAGACATTATAATTCAGATTCAAAAAGCAAAAGAAGGCTCACAAATAGCTTTTAATTTTTTGCTAGATCATTATTGGAATGATGTTTATGGCTTTCAATTAAAAAGAGTACAAAACGAATATGAAGCAGAAGATATAACAATTGAAAGTTTTTCCAAAGCGTTTGATAAAATACATACTTTTAAGGATGAGTTTGAGTTTGGCACTTGGTTAATTACTATTTCTAAAAATATTCAGATCGATAAAACAAGAAAAAAAAATGCTTCTATACATTCTCAATCTTCAACTACTTCAGATGAACAAGTGAAAAGAATCCCAGATGACTCTCCAACACCTGAAGATAAGCTAATTACTAAACAAAATTTAGCAGAATTATTAAATTTTATAAAATTATTAAAACCACATTATCAGGATGTTATCAATCTACGTTATTTTCAAGAAATGAGTTATTTAGAAATTTCTAAAAAACTTAACGAACCTCTTAATAATGTAAAAGTAAGGTTACTAAGAGCGAGAAAATTATTAGCAGAAATCATTAAAGAAAATCACTCCAATTGAAATTTTACTGCAAAAAATTAGCGCTGTTTTCTATTTCTTGGATCAATTATAGGCGTCTCTCATCTATTAAAATCTACCAGAGCTGAAGTAGATTTTGGGTTTGGACTTCTTTGAGCTTTATGAGAATAATATCATGAAACTTCTTATCTTTGCGCTTAATTATGAGAATAGAAACTACAGAAAAAAAACAATTCACACCGAAGCCAAAATGGCTTAGAGTAAAGCTTCCAACCGGTAAAAAATACACCGATTTAAGAGGACTGGTTGACAAATACAATCTAAATACCATTTGCACATCTGGCAGTTGTCCAAATATGGGCGAATGTTGGACTGAAGGTACTGCTACTTTTATGATTTTGGGTAATATTTGCACCCGTTCTTGCGGCTTTTGTGGCGTTAAAACTGGCAGACCAGAAACAATAGACTGGGATGAACCAGAAAAAGTAGCAAGATCTATTAAGCTCATGAACATTAAACATGCGGTAATAACTTCAGTAGATCGAGATGACTTAAAGGATATGGGATCTATACTCTGGGCGGAAACTGTAAAATCTATTAGACGCATGAACCCAAACATAACCTTGGAAACCTTAATTCCAGACTTTCAAGGCAATACTACTAATATTGATCGCATATTAGCAGTACATCCAGAAGTTATTTCTCATAACATGGAAACTGTTAAGCGTCTTTCTAGAGAGGTAAGAATTCAAGCAAAATACGAAAGAAGCCTAGAGGTTTTAAATTACTTAAAAAAACAAGGAGCAAAAAGAACTAAAAGTGGAATTATGCTTGGACTTGGTGAAACTGAAGAAGAAGTTATTCAAACAATAAGAGACTTAAGCAAGGTAAATCTTGATATTATTACAATTGGACAATATTTACAACCGTCCAAAAAACATTTGTCTGTAAAAGAATTTATTACTCCTGAACAATTTAAAAAATACGAAACTATTGGATTAGAGTTAGGATTCCGTCATGTAGAAAGTGGAGCTTTGGTGCGTTCATCGTACAAAGCTCAAAAACACCTTACTTAATTTTACATTAATGGAGAAAACTATTCAAATAGGAATCAATGGTTTTGGAAGAATAGGAAGAACTCTTTTTAGATTATTAATAAACCATCCAACAATAAATATCAACATCATTAATGATATTTCAGATGCACAAACACTATGTCATTTATTAAAATATGATAGCATTCATGGTGTTTTAAAAGAAGAAGTCAAAGCCACGAATAACGGTATTTCAATTGCGAATCAAACCATTCGTTTTTCTTCAGAAAAAAACATAAAAAAAATAGATTGGGGCAAATTAGATTTTGTCATCGAATGTTCTGGAAAATATAAAACTAGAAAGCAATTACAACATCATATTACTAATGGCGCAAAGAAAGTTATTCTTTCAGTTCCACCTGAGGATGAATCTATAAAAACGATTGTCGTTGGCGTAAATGATTCCATCATAAATTCTGAAGATATTATTATATCAAATGCTTCTTGTACAACCAATAATGCAGCTCCAATGCTTCAGATCATAAATGACTTATGTGGCATAGAGCAAGCATATATCACTACCGTACATTCTTACACAACAGATCAAAGTTTACACGATCAGCCTCATCGAGATCTAAGAAGAGCACGAGCAGCAAGTCAATCTATTGTACCCACTACTACAGGCGCTGCAAAAGCTTTGACAAAAATCTTTCCTGAACTTGAAAATGTAATAGGAGGATGCGGAATTAGAGTACCGGTTCCGAATGGTTCCTTAACCGATATTACCATAAATGCTAAAAAAGAAGTTAGTATTACTGAAATAAATAATGCTTTTAAAAATGCCTCAGAAACACATTTTAAAAACATACTTCAATATACCGAGGACCCCATAGTATCGATAGATATAAAAGGAAACAATCATTCTTGTATTTTTGATGCTGGTATGACTTCAGCTATTGGTAAAATGATTAAGATTATTGGTTGGTATGATAATGAGGTAGGATATTCATCGAGAATAATAGATTTAATTCACTTAGTGCCTAATAAATGAGTATATTTATCCCTTAAACAGTGACATTATTTTTAAAACAGGGACAGGGATATCTTTTTTTTTAAAATTCAAATAAAGTTAATTTTTACAATTATTTGCTTCTTTATACTGCATCATTCTAATGCACAAGAAGTGAAGCAGGATACCCTATCTCAATTTTATAACTATCAAACAATAGCTAATAATGCTATTTTAGATCAAGACTTTGAATCAGCTATCATTCATTTAAACGAAGCACTTCAATTAGTAATCAATTCTGATGACAATATTCTTAAATCAGATGTCTATTTAAATTTCGCCAAACTACAATACCAAATTCATAATTATAAAAAAGCGGCAGCTGAAGTTTTAAATGCAATAATATTTTTAAAAAAAGAAGACAATCAATTAAAACTCGGTCAGGCTTATAATCTCTATGGATTGGTATTAACTAAATTAAAAGATTACAAAAAAGCAGAAACATACTTAAAAGATGCAGATATAATTTTCACATCACTAAATAATGAAAAAAATCAAGCAATAACTATCTATTACTTTGGTCTTCTTGAATTAGAAAAAAACAATCCAAGCGTAGCTATCAACTATCTTGAAGCAGCTTTACCACTATTAAAATCTAATAATTTAAAATACAAACAAGCTGAATTATATTTATACGAAGCTTTTGCATTTCTTAAATTAAACAACTTAAACAATGCCAATAATCTTTTATCAGCAAAAGCAGCTTTTAATAATTACAATTTATTGGTGACTAAGAATTCATTTTCAAATTTAAAAATAGAAGGCTACCGAGTTGAATCTCAAATAGCTTCTAGAGAAAATAAGCCTCAAGAAGCCTCCACCTTATTGGATACATATTTACAAGAGAAAGAATTACTTTATGCCCTTTATATTCAAGCCATTTCTAAAAGTTCTGGCTATGATTCAAACATTGGTGATAAAGATGAAATTATAGCATCTCAGCAAAAAGAAATTAACAAAAACCAGAAGTCAATATATTTTAGTAAAATGACTACTGGATTAAGTATTGCCCTTATTATTATACTTTCTTTATTGGCATTATCATTATTTAAAAACAATAATTTAAGAGCCAAAGCTAATGACTTATTAAAAGATAAAAACGTTGAACTTACGATAGCAAAAGAGAAAGCAGAAAGAGCTTCTTTGGCCAAAGCTGAATTTTTATCGACCATTACACATGAGCTAAGAACCCCACTTTATGCAGTTACAGGTTTAACACATTTATTATTAGAAGAAGATCCAAAACCCAACCAAAAAGAACATTTAAATTCTCTTAAATTCTCTGGTGAATACCTATTATCCCTTATCAATAACATATTAGATTTAAACAAATTAGAAGCCAATAAAGTAGAAATTGAAAAAACAACTTTTAGCCTTAAAAAACGAATCAATGATGTGTTAATTACACTTAAAAAAACTGCAGAGGACAGAAAAAATAGTTTGACTCTTGAATACGATGAAAGCATCCCTGAAAAATTGATTGGTGATCCACTTAAACTTTCTCAAGTACTTATCAACTTGATCGGTAACTCCGTAAAATTCACACAAAATGGAGAAGTAACTATTCGCATCAATAAGCTGAGTAGTGTTAAAGATAAAGTAAATCTTCATGTTGAAATTGAAGATACTGGAGTAGGAATATCCATGCAAAAACAGAAAAGTATTTTTGAGACCTTTAATCAAGGATCACTTCAGATTAATAGGAAATTTGGAGGTTCTGGTTTGGGACTTTCTATTGTAAAAAACTTACTAGAATTGATGAATAGTAAGGTTTATTTAGAAAGTGTTCTTGGACAAGGTTCTAAATTTTGGTTTGATATTTCGTTTAACATCTCAGAAGATACTTTTGGAGACACTGATTTAGGTAATAAAGCCTATAATATTGATTATAAATCTTTGGAAAAGGTTTCTATTTTAGTGGTTGAAGACAACAAAATCAATCAAATGATTACCAAAAAAATACTAGAAAAGCACAAGATAATTTGTAAAGTAGCAGATAACGGATTGGACGCTATTAAAATGGTTAAAGAAAATGATTTTAAACTTATTTTAATGGATATACATATGCCAGGGATTAGTGGTATTGAAACCACTCAACTAATACGTGAATTTGATAAAAAATTGCCAATTATAGCTTTGACAGCAGTTACCATTGATGAAAATTTAGACGAATTTTACAAAGCAGGCTTTAATGAAATTATCCCAAAACCTTTTAAACCTGAAGACTTCTTTGAGAAAATATCCTATACCCTTAAAGCAAGCTAAGCTCTAAATAGTTAATTCTTAGTACTGAAATTTTCAATTTCGTTTATAATATATTCTTTAAAGAAATTCTCTTGTGATTTTAAAATAGCAATTTTAATAGGAAGATAATAAATAGCAAATTTATTTAATCTAGGTTGTAACCTAACAAAATCTTTTTCAGTAGTCAAAATAATCTCTTTTTCTTTTAAATTTTTAATTTCAGAATTAGAGAAATAATGATGATCTGGAAATTTTTTATGTTCAAAATTAAACTGATTTTGTTTTAAAAATTCAACAAGAGGTTTTGGATTAGCTATTCCAGTAACTAAAGAAAAATTCTTATCTAAAAGATAATTTAATGGCAACGTTTCAGATATACCATAGATAGATTCATCATAACTAATTTTTGAAAAATAGATTTTTTGTTCAGATCTTAAATTTAATATATATTGAATTTCCTGAAGTTTAGCATACGAATGCTTTTCAGGACATTTAGTTACCATCACTAAATCTGCACGTTTAGCTCCTCTTATAGACTCCCTTAGGTTTCCTGCTGGCAAGATCATATCATGAACATATAAATCATTAAAAGTGGTTAACAAGACATTTGTAGAAGCGCTAACTTTTCGGTGCTGAAAAGCATCATCTAATAAAATAACATCTGCTTTAATTCTTATTTTCTCAATTCCTTCTTGTCTATTTGCACATACTACAACCATTATTTCAGGAAATTTTTGTTTAAATTGTAATGGCTCATCCCCAACATCTTCAGCCTTACTATTAATTTTTACTTCTCTAAAGCCATTGGTCTTTCTTTTATATCCACGACTTAAAACTGCTACTTTATAATCTTCTTTTAGAAAACTAATAAGGTATTCAATCATTGGAGATTTTCCTGTTCCTCCAACAGAAAGATTACCTATACATATGATTGGCGTAGCATATGATTTACTTTTAAACCATCCCTTATCGTAAAATAAATTACGTAAAGCTAAAATACTTCCATACACTATAGAAAAGGGCAAAAGTAGTTTTCGTAGTCTGTTCATATCACAAAAATACAACTTCCCTTTAAAATGAGTTTCACAAATTTTTATTTCAAAATAGGAATGCATTATATTTACCTTAAATTATATTTTATAAAACGAACATGATAAAATATTCAACATAAAAGAAAGATGATTGACAGCGAAAAGAATGCTTGTATTCAGCTTTAAATTGATGAGTATAAAAAAATCTAAACATAGACCTATGAAAATTAATGAAGTCATCTCCATATTAGAAGAATTATCGCCATTATCCTACTCTGAAGACTTTGACAATACAGGTTTGCTTGTAGGAGACTATAATACTGAAGTTAAAGGAATATTAGTAACATTAGACACACTTGAAAGCATAGTTGATGAAGCTGTTAAAAATGGCTGTAATTTAATAGTAAGCTTCCATCCTATTATTTTTTCAGGATTAAAAAAGTTGACAGGTAAAAATTATATTGAAAGAGTAGTTATGAAGGCAATTAAAAACAATATTGCTATTTTTTCGATGCATACTGCCCTAGATAATTCTTGGAATGGAGTAAATGCAATGATTTGTGAAAAATTAAAATTAACAAATCGAAACATATTAATTCCTAAAAATGAAACTATAAAAAAACTTACTACTTATGTTCCTTCAGATAGTGCTGAAAAACTTCTTGAACAATTATTTAAAGCTGGAGCTGGTTCTATTGGAAATTACAGCAATTGTAGTTTTTCTTCAAATGGAAACGGAACGTATCGTGGAAACGAAAATTCAAATCCCGTTAAAGGGATTAAAGGCGAATTACATTTTGAAAAAGAAGTACAGATAAATATTACCATACAAAAACACAAAGAAGCTTCCGTTTTAAGAGCACTTTTCAATTTTCATCCTTATGAAGAAGTTGCTTATGAAATAATAACTTTAGAAAACACAAATCAACATATCGGAATGGGAATGACAGGAGAATTAGAAAATCCAATGACAGGAATTGAATTTTTAAATTATCTTAAAAAAAATATGAACACCTATTGTATTCGCCATTCTAAATTAATGAACAAATCCATCCATAAAGTTGCTGTATTAGGAGGTAGCGGAAGCTATGCTATCGAAGCTGCAATAAGTTCTGGAGCAGATGCTTTTGTTACAGCAGATTGCAAATACCATGATTTTTTTAAAGCAGAAAACAACATCCTTTTAGCAGATATTGGTCATTATGAAAGTGAGCAATTCACAAAAGAGCTATTAGTTGCTTTCCTTAACAAAAAAATTAGTACTTTTGCAATCGTTTTATCGCAAAAAAATACCAACCCAATTACCTATATTTAAAACATGGCAAAGAAAACCGAAATCACTGTAGAAGAGAAGTTAAGAGCTTTATTTGATTTACAACTTATCGATTCTAGAATTGATAAAATTCGCGACATCCGTGGAGAACTTCCTTTAGAAGTTGAAGACCTTGAAGATGAATTAGCAGGTATGAATACTCGACTTGAAAAATTAAATGATGGGGTTGATGTTGTAATGAATAGTGTTTCAGATAAGAAAAATCAGATTGAAGAATCTAAGGAGCTTATCAAAAAATACACAAAACAACAAGATAATGTTCGTAACAATCGTGAATACGATTCTTTAAGTAAAGAAGTTGAATTTCAAACATTAGAAATTGAATTAAACGAAAAGCATATTAGAGAATTCAAAGCACAGATCGAACAAAAGAAAGTAGTAGTTGAGGAAACTGGTGAGCGTCTTAAAAAACGTCAAGATCATTTAACTCACAAACAAGGAGAATTAGATGAAATTTTAGCTGAAACTGAAAAAGAAGAAAAAGCATTAATCAAAAAATCTGCTGATTATGAGAAAAAAATCGAAGAACGTTTAATTAAAGCTTACAAGAGAATTCGTAGTAATGTTAAAAATGGTTTGGCAATTGTTGCTATTGACCGTGGAGCATCTGGAGGGTCATTCTTTACTATTCCACCACAAATACAAATGGAAATTGCAGGTCGTAAAAAAATTATTACAGATGAGCATAGTGGAAGAATATTAGTAGACATCGACCTAGCAACGGAAGAAGAAGCGAAAATGGAAAAAATGTTTAATAAGCTTTAATCCAATTTTAAATATAAATAAAAAAAGCCTTCAAAAAATTTGAAGGCTTTTTTTATTGTAAAAAGAAAAGTATTTTTGATTATTACGATCTAAAAAAAAAACTATGAAAAAGTCACTTACAATTTCTATTTTAGTTTTATTAGTTATTTTACAAGTAACCTGTCAAAATCCTAATAAAAATAATGCCCATTCTGAAAATCAAAAAACATTAGAACCTGTTCAAGTAGAGCGTAAAGATGGTTTTAAAAGCGCCTATTTTGCAAGTGGTTGTTTTTGGTGTGTGGAAGCTATTTATGAAAGTGTAAAAGGAGTAGAAGAATCTATTTCTGGATATAGCGGAGGCCATACTGAAAATCCAACATATAAGAAAAGTAACACAGGTAAAACGGGTCATGCAGAAGCTGTAGAAATTATTTATAACGCTGAAATTATCAGTTTTAAACAATTGGTCACTATTTATTTTGGGTCACAAAACATTTCTCAATTAAATGGTCAAGGAAATGACAGAGGTTCTCAATATCGTTCTATTATTTTTTATCAAAATGAGGAAGAAAAGAAAATTATTAATGATCAAATAGAAGCTTTATATCAAGAAGACAAAAACAGAATTGTTGCTGCTGAAGTGATGCCTTTTCAGAAATTTTGGAAAGGTGAAGAATACCATCAAAATTATGAAAGATTACATCCAGATAATTCATATATTAAAAATGTATCTATCCCTAGATTAAAGAGGTTTCAAAAAAAGTTTCCAGAATTACTTAAAGAAAATTCAAAGCATTAATTAAATTTTTGTTGCTTTTAATTCAAATAATAAAGGATATAATTTATTTGAAAGCTCATACATTCCATCATTATTAATTTTTAATTCAGGGAAAATATTATAAGGAGAAGCATCATATTCATTTAAATAATCAATAGTTAATCCAGCATTTGTAAGTGATGTAATAATTTCACCCAAACTATGATTCCAAGCATATTCCTTACTAATCATTTTTGATTTTTCATCTGCATAAGTTCCTTCATATTCTTCATAAATATATTCTTTTTGATGGTAACCGTAAGCCAATTTTGGAGGGTTGCTGGTATAATCGAACATCCAAACAATTGGATGAAAATCTACTATATAAAAAATACCACCTTTTTTTAATCTTTCAGATATCATTTGTGCCCAAGGTTTTAGATCAGGCAACCATCCTATCGTTCCATAACTTGTAAAAACAATATCAAATTTGGTGTTGAGGTGCTTTGATACATCTAAAACATTACAGCAAATAAAATTGGTGTTCATACCTAACTCTTTATTTAATTCTTTAGCTAATTTTATTCCTTCCTCTGACAAGTCAATCCCTGTACAGTCTGCTCCCATCCTAGCCCAACTTAAAGTATCTTGACCAAAATGGCATTGTAAGTGAAGTATCGACTTATTTGCAACATCTCCTAAAGCAGCTATCTCGTAATTATTAAGTGAAGACTTACCATTTTTAAATTCTTTTAAGTTGTAAAAATCACTTTTTGCATGAACCGCTACCTTATTATTCCAAGTTTCACGATTTATCTCAAATGCTTTTTTAATATCCATATAATTAATCTTTTAACATCTTATAAATAGCAACTTCATTATTAAAATCATCAACTAAGTATATAATATAAAATCCTTGTTCGTTCCATTCTCTTGCAATAGAACGATTTTGGGATTCACATAAGGAAGAAACAAAAAATAATAAAATCAAAACTATTTTTTTCATTCTTATTAAAAATTTTACCTAAATATAAATTATAAATTAGTATTATATTAAAAAAATCAATTTATTATTAATTGAGAATTAATTAATTTAATAATCCTTATTTTTGTTTGAGTTCAAAACAACCAATTAAATGTATGAAAATAATTTAGCTTTCGCTATCCAAAAAGATCAAGCCGATCCATTAAAAAACTACCGAAAAGAATTTTTAATCCCAACAAATAATGAGGGTATAGAATTGGTGTACCTTTGTGGAAACTCTTTAGGTTTACAACCAAAAAAAACATCGAATTATTTACAACAAGAGCTTAATGATTGGGCTAAATTTGGAGTTGAAGGACATACAGATGCTAAAAACCCGTGGTTGCCTTATCATGAATTTTTAACAAATTCTATGGCAAAAATAGTGGGTGCGAAGCCAAGTGAAATTGTGATCATGAATAGCCTTACTACCAACCTTCATTTAATGATGGTTTCTTTTTATCAACCAACAAAAAGTAAGTACAAAATAGTTGTTGAAAGTGATGCTTTTCCATCCGATAAATATGCGATGGAAAGCCAGTTAAAATTTCATGGCTATGATGCAAATGATGGATTAATTTTATGGAAACCCCGTGAGGGCGAAAATTTATGTCGATTAGAGGATTTAGAAAAAATAATGGAAGACCAAGGTGATGAAATTGCATTATTAATGATTGGAAGCACTAATTATTACTCAGGTCAATTATATCCATTAAAAAAAATTACTGAATTAGGACATAAACACAATAGCCTAGTAGGTTTTGATTTAGCTCACGGTGTTGGAAACATCCAACCTAATTTACATGAAACTGGAGCAGATTTTGCAGTGTGGTGTACTTATAAATATTTAAATAGTGGTCCAGGGAGTTTAGGTGGTTGTTTTGTTCACGAACGTCATGCTAATAATACCGATTTAAATCGATTCGCAGGCTGGTGGGGACACAATAAACAAACTCGTTTTAATATGCGCCATGAATTTGACGCGATACCTGGTGCTGAAGGATGGCAATTAAGCAATCCTGCCATACTATCAATGGCTGCAATTAGAGCTTCTTTAGATTTATTTGAAGCTGCAGGTTTTAAGAACATCATCAAAAAATCTAAATCACTTACTGGTTTTTTAGAGTTTTTAATTAACGAATTAAATGACGACAGAATAAATATCATCACTCCTGAAAATCCAGAAGAAAGAGGCTGTCAATTATCAATTCAGGTGAAGAGTGCCAATAAAAATTTACATACGCAACTAACAAAGAATGGTGTGATAAGTGATTGGAGAGAACCCGATGTTATAAGAGTAGCACCTGCACCACTTTATAATAGCTATCAAGATGTATTTGAATTTGTTCAACGATTAAAAAAAGTGTTAAATTAATAAGACTAGTAAATTAATTTTTTTTCACCCAAAGAAACCGAAGATTTGTTAAAACTAATAATAAAATAAAAAAATAAGTAGATGACTAATAACGAGCAGCAATTGACCTTTGAAAAAACAATAAATATAGATCCATGAAAACTAAAAAAGAACAAGTTTTAATTATTGGAGCAGGATTATGTGGCAGTCTACTCGCATTACGTTTAGGCCAAAGAGGCTATGATGTAACCTTAGTAGAAAAACGCCCAGATTTAAGAATGGTAGGTCAAGATGCAGGACGCTCTATAAATTTATCTCTTTCTGATCGTGGAGTGAAAGCAATGAGAATGGTAGGTCTGCAAGATGAAATAGAAAAACTATGCATACCTATGATTGGTAGGATGATTCATGATATTAGCGGTCATAAATTTATGAGTCTTTATAGTGGTAAAGAAGATAAATATATTAATTCTATATCGCGTCCTGGATTAAATATGTTATTACTTGATACTGCAGAAAAATTACCAAATGTACAATTGCATTTTAATAAAAGTTGTGAGTCTATAGATTTTAAAAACACGATGGCAGTTTTTGAAGATTATGATACTAAAGAAAAAATTACCTACAATGCTGATCTTATTTTTGGCACTGATGGAGCAGGCTCTGTAGTTAGAAACAATATGTTTGTGAATAAAGATCTTAGATTAAGTTTTTCGATTGATTGGTTGAGCCATAGTTATAAAGAGTTAACAATACCAGCAACAGAAAACGGTGACTTCAGATCAGAACAAAATGCACTACACATTTGGCCTAGAGGGGAAAATATGTTGATATCATTACCTAATCTTGACGGTAGTTTTACGGTTACCCTATTTTTAGCTCATGAAACTGGAAAAGATAATTTTGAAAATTTAAATACTCCAGAAAAAGTTTCTAACTATTTTGAAAGAGAATATCCCGATGCAAAAGCATTAATGCCTAATTTAACAGAGGAATTTTTTGAAAACCCAACAGGTCGATTAGGTACTGTAAAATGTCATCCTTGGAATACTTATGGAAAAACACTACTTATTGGAGATTCTGCTCACGCAATTGTACCTTTTTATGGTCAAGGAATGAATGCTTCTTTTGAAGATGTTGTTGTTTTAGATAAATTTATTGAAAAGTATGAAGGAGATTGGGGAAAAACTTTTTCTGAATTTCAAAAAGAAAGAAAAGTAGATGCCGATGCCATTGCAGATCTTGCTATTGATAATTTTTATGAAATGAAAGAGCATACCGCAAACCCTTTATTTCAGAAAAAAAGAAAATTAGAAGTAGCTTTTGAAGATCATTATCCAGGCAAATACAATTCGAAATATTCCTTAGTAACTTTTAATGCAGACATTCCTTATTCTGAGGCTATGAAAAGAGGAAGAGCACAAGATAAAGCAATTTTAAAATTATTAGACGGTGGCAAATTAACAGATTCTGTGAGTTTAGAAGAAAAACTTAGTTTGGTATTAAATGAGACAAAAAATATTTTACAAGATGATGATGCAGCAAAAAAATTATAATCCATGAAAAATAAAGAATTAGAAAAAAAAGTTACTCCAAGAGGAGCCTATCCACATGTTAAAAGAGCAGGTGATTTTATATTGGTTTCAGGAACTAGTTCACGTAGACCAGACAACACCATAGCAGGAGTCGATATCATTGATGAAATGGGAACTAAACATTTAAACATTGAAGCCCAAACATGCGAAGTGCTTAACAATATTAATAATAATTTAAAAAAAGTTGGAGCTTCATTAAAAGACATCGTAGATGTATCTACTTTTTTGGTAAATATGAATGATTTTGCTGGATATAATAAAGCCTATGCAAAATTTTTTGATAAAGAAACGGGACCAACAAGAACAACTGTAGCTGTTCATCAATTACCACATCCAGATTTAGTGATAGAAATTAAAGTGATGGCATATAAACCTTTATAATATTTATGGGTATGAAAAAAATACTAAACTATATTGACGGATCATATTGTGAACCATTCACACAAGATTGGTTAGATAATTATAATCCTTCAAAAGGAGCGGTATATTCAAAAATTGCATCTTCCTCTTCAATAGATGTAGATAAGGCATATCAAGCTGCAAAAAAAGCATTTCCTTCGTGGTCTAACACAACTATCGATGAGCGCAGTGCTATTCTTTTAAAAATAGCGAATCTAATTGACGATAATTTAGATATGCTTGCAGAAGCAGAATCATTAGACAATGGAAAACCATTGAGCTTAGCAAAAACTGTTGATATTCCAAGAGCATCTAGTAATTTTAGATTTTTCGCACATGCCATTACACAATTTGCTAGTGAAGCACATGAAAGTGTTGGATTAGATACCATGAACTTTACTTTAAGACAAGCTATTGGAGTTGTAGGATGTATTTCCCCTTGGAATTTACCATTGTACTTATTTACTTGGAAAATTGCTCCGGCCATTGCCGCAGGGAATACTGTTGTTGCAAAACCCAGTGAAGTTACTCCTATGACGGCATTTTTATTAGGAAAAATTTGTACTCAAGCTGGATTACCAAATGGGGTTTTAAATATTATTAATGGAACTGGCCCTTCTGTAGGTCAAGCTATTGTTGAACATCCAAACATTAAAGCAATTTCATTTACAGGTGGAACTAAAACTGGTGAATCAATTGCGAGAACAGCAGCACCTATGTTTAAAAAATTATCATTAGAACTAGGTGGTAAAAACCCAAACATCATTTTTGCAGATTGTAACTATGAAAAAATGCTTTCAATTACTGTAAAATCATCTTTTGCAAATCAGGGACAAATTTGCTTATGTGGAAGTAGAATTTTTGTAGAAAAATCAATCTATTCAAAATTTAAAAATGATTTCATTTCCAGAGTTAAACAATTAAAAATAGGGAATCCATTTGATTCTTCTACTCAAATTGGTGCTTTGGTATCAAAACCTCATCTTGATAAAGTAATGTCTTATATTGATTTAGCTAAAGAAGAAAATGGAAAAGTTTTATATGGTGGTAATAAGGTGATAGTTAAGGGATCTGAAAATGGATATTATCTTGAGCCTACTATTATAGAGGTTACAGATAATAATTGTCGTGTAAATCAAGAAGAAATTTTTGGTCCCATGGTAACTATCATGTCTTTTGATACTGAAAAAGAAGTTTTAGAAATGGCAAATAATGTCAAGTACGGGCTTTCGGCTACCTTGTGGACTAGTAATTTGGATAGAACTATGAGAATGTCAAAACAAATAGAATCTGGAATTGTTTGGGTAAACACTTGGCTTAATAGAGATTTAAGAACTCCTTTTGGCGGAGTTAAAAACAGTGGTGTAGGTCGCGAAGGGGGCTTTGAAGCTTTAAAATTTTTTACAGAATCTAAAAATATTTGCATTAAATATGATAATTAATTATTGAAATAAATATATGAATCTTAATTTAAAAAACAAAAATGCATTAATCTGTGGAAGCACAGCTGGTATTGGAAAAGCAACTGCAATGGAATTAGCTGATCTTGGCGCAAACATAACATTGATTGCTCGCAATGAAGATAAACTAAAGAAAGTACTCTTTGAATTACCAACTAATCAAGGTCAAAACCACAATTATATGAAAGCTGATTTTAATGATCCAAATTCATTAAAAGAAGCGCTATCAAATAATTCCTCTAGGAAGTATCATATTCTTTTAAATAATACCGGTGGACCAAAAGGAGGACCTATACTTAATGCCGATCTTTCAGAATTTACGAATACTTTTTCGCAACATTTACTTTGCAACCATTTATTAGTTCAAGCAGTTGTTTCTGGAATGAAAGAAAATGGATATGGAAGAATTATCAATATAATATCTACTTCAGTAAAACAACCCATTGAAGGATTAGGAGTTAGTAACACCATACGTGGAGCTGTTGCAAATTGGAGTAAAACTTTAGCTTCTGAACTAGGACCATTTGGAATTACAGTTAACAATGTCTTGCCTGGAGCTACAGCTACAGAACGTTTGGATCAAATTATGGTAAACGTTGGTAAAAAGATTGGAAAATCTCCTGAAGAAGCGGGTGAGATCATGAGAAGTACTATTCCAGCTAGAAGATTTGCCCAACCTGAAGAAGTAGCATATGCAGTTGTATTTTTAGCAAGTGAAGCAGCAGGATATATCAATGGTATTAATTTACCAGTTGATGGCGGTAGAACTAAAAGCTTATAGAAAACTCATATAACGAACATTAAAAGATACCGGATCAAGTTCGGCAATTTATGGAACGAAAATTAAGAATCAACGGACACTCACACCTCCTTCCTTATCCAGAAGAAATCCCTCAGTTTATGAAAGATAATGGTATTTTTTGGGTTGATAAGGATCGTAATTTCATGCTTCAAAAAAATTGGAAACGACCTGTAACAGACTCTAGTTTCTTTTTAAATGAAAAACTAGAATGGATGGAAAAATTTAAAATTGATCATGCAGTCGTTTTAAATCTATCTCAACTTTATGGAAATGGATTGCGATTAGAAGAGATGAAGAAAGCACTTCGATTTCAAAATGATTTTAATGCTAAAGTTCAACAAAATCATCCTTCAAAATTTACCTGCGGTTTTGTAGTACACCCTGGCTATGGAAGAGGTGCCTTGTTGGAAATAGAAAGATGTGTGGAGCAATTAGGTTTAAATTTACTTTGTTTACCAACCCATTATATGGACACCATAGGTACTTGGCGGTGTATTTTTGATAAAGAAAATGAACCTATTTTTGAATTGGCCAATAAATACAATCTTGCTTTAGAAATTCATCCTTATGATGGTGAAAAATTTATAAAATTAGAAAATACTGCTTGGCGTTTTCATTTAATATGGATGTTAGCTCAATGTGCTGATGCTTATCATTTTTTTACATTAAATGGATATGCTGATAAATTTCCAAATATGAGAACTTGTTTTGCTCATGGAGGTCAGTTGGCTCAAATGAACTTAGGAAGACGTATTCAAGGGTTTGATGGAAGACCTGATTTATTTGAGGGTAAAGTACATCCAAGGAAATCGGTTGCTCATAAAAATATTTTCTTCGACACATTAGTCCACGATACAGGTTCTTTACAATTAATGGTAAAAAACCAAACTTCAAAGCAAATAATTATGGGCTTAGATGATCCTTATCCTTTGGGTGAAATGGAAAGTGAAAATCAATCCTCGTATCCAGGAAAAATTTTAGATTTAGCACAAGAACAAAAAATATTAACCACAGAAGAATGTGATGCAATATGGGATCATAATGTACTGCAATGGTTATTTGGTGAAAATAAAAAAAAGAAACAAGATTTAATCAATAAAATACTGAGTTAATTTAATGCATTTTATATCAGAGAAACTAGATGATTATGTGATTTCTCATTCTCAAGAAGAACCAGAATTATTACAAGAATTAAGTCGCGAAACTTGGCGAAAAGTTTTAGCACCTAGAATGTTAAGTGGTCATTTTCAAGGAAGGGTTTTAAGTATGATTTCCAAATTAATCAATCCAAAAAACATATTAGAAATAGGGACTTATACGGGATATTCTGCTTTGTGTTTAGCAGAGGGGATGCAATCAAAAGGAAAATTACACACCATTGACACCAATGAAGAATTGTATGATTTACAACGAAAATATTTTAATAAGTCCAATTACGGCGATCAAATAATTCAACATGTTGGTAATGCTTTAGCTATAATCCCTAATTTAGAAGAAACTTTTGATTTAATTTTTATAGATGCTGACAAGCAAAATTATCCCAGTTATTTAGATACCTTACTACCAAAACTTAAAACTGGATCTGTTATATTAAGTGACAATGTATTATGGACAGGAAAAGTAATAGAACCATTAATTAAAGGAGATAAAGATACCGCAGCACTTTTAAAATATAATAAAATGGTAAATGATCACCCTCGACTAGAAACTGTGTTATTACCTATTCGAGACGGCTTGACGATAACAAGAGTAAAATAGTTAAAACTTTCTCTTTATAGATCCAGTAATATCATCTACTGCATCCTTCACGTTTTTTATTTCAGGGGATATATCTTTGGTGAAATTATGCTTAAAATCATCTTTTAATTTTTCAGGAGATTCTAAATCAATTCCCTCTTTTTTTGCACTTTTATTAATTTCACTTTTAATATCGTTAGTTGCATCTTTGATTTGGCGAATACCTTTTCCCAAACCTCTAGCAATTTCTGGAACTTTATCTGCACCAAAAACCATTACCACAATAAAAACAATGAAAAATATCTCTGCCCCACTAATAAATAAAGGAAATGTAATCATATCACAAATATAAGTGTTTTGAAACTAAGCAAAGCAATCAAAAAAGGTTCAGTTATTGTATCATTATAAAAGTTCTATATTTGTATGTGACCTAAATTTAAAAATTAATGAAATTTTTGAAATTAAAGAAAAAAAGAAAACTTATAATAGTCTATATAATTGCAACCAAGTTACTATTTGTTGGATTACAATTTTTACCTGTAAATAAACCTAAAATAATAGTTGATAATCCTAATGATTTAATAGCAGCTACTAACATACCAAAAAATATAGCTTTAAAATTAAAAACTTCATGTTACGACTGTCATTCTAATGAAACAAAACTACCCTGGTATTCCTCTATTGCTCCAACAAAATGGTTTATTTATAAACATGTAAATGAAGGGAGAAAAGAGTTGAATTTTTCTATTTGGAATACTTTAAATAAAGAGGAAAAAGCAGAAAAGCTAAATGAAATATCAACTGTTGTATATGGTGATGAAATGCCTTTAAAAAAATATACTATTGTACATCGCACAGCAAAATTATCTAAAGAAGATAAAGAAGATATTATTAATTGGGCTGATCAACTATTAGGATCATTCTATTAATAGTACCTCAACTATAAGAGATTAAGTCTCCTTAAATCAAAAAGCCACTAATCAAGTTTTAATTAGTGGCTTTTTTTAATATCGATTTAACTCTACAAGATTTAATGCTATCCTTTTATTTTCTTTTCTTTAAAAGAATTAAATGCACCTAATTTTTTACGTTTAGGCCAGGTATTATTTGAAGTATCTACATCTGCTGTTTCTTCATCTGGATCTACTACAATTTTAGTGATTTCTTTATCGGAAGCAATTACCTTCCCTACAGACTGATCACTTGTTTTCCATATTTGTACAGGATAGGTAACTCTTTCAGTACTACCATCACTATAGGTGTATTCAGCAATGATTGGCATCGGTAATCTTCCTGGTTTCTCAAAAGTTACTTCATAGAAAAATGTAGGCTTTTTTAGTTTTGCTATTTCTTCGGGACTAAAATTATCCATGATGTATTCTTGCAATGTAGAAACATCGTCTAAACTAGAAGTACGCATACTCTCTTCAAAATCATCACTACCTTCTTCTACTAAATATACCAATGGAGGAAGATCACTTTCTTTCATTCCCCTAGCGGTCATCATTTCTTCAACTTCTTTAGTCATTTTTGAAGTAACAAAGTATTTCTTGACCTCTCCTACTCCAATATCTACCACATTAGTGGTATAAAACCATCCTCTCCAAAACCAATCTAAATCCATTGCCGAGGCGTCTTCCATGGTACGGAAAAAATCTTCAGGTGATGGATGTTTAAACATCCATCTTTGGGCATATGTTTTAAATGAATAATCAAATAATTCTCTGCCCATTACGGTTTCTCTTAATATATTTAATCCCGTTCCGGGTTTAGAATAACCATTCGCACCAAAATTATAAGTATTTAATCCTTTTGTCATAATTGGAGCAATCGAATTTTGATCTCCGGACATATAACTTACAATATTTTTTGCAGGCCCTCTTCTTGATGGATATTTTTTATTAGGAGCTATTGCATCAGGGTATTTTTCGCCAAAATCTTGTTCTGCTATATATTGCACAAAAGTATTGATTCCTTCATCCATCCATGTCCACTGACGCTCGTCACTATTTATAATCATTGGAAAATAATTATGTCCTACTTCATGAATTATAACTCCAAACATACCATATTTTGTGCGTTCGCTATAGGTCCCATCTTTTTCTGGACGGCCATAATTCCAACATATCATTGGATATTCCATTCCTTGATTTTTAGCGTGTACTGAAATTGCTTTTGGATAGGGGTAATCAAATGTCATTCTTGAATATGTTTCTAAAGTACTAGCAACTAATTTAGTTGACCAATCTTCCCATAAAGGATTTCCTTCTTTAGGATACATTGAAACTGCCATCACTTCTCTTTCTCCAACTTTAACTGCCATCATATCCCATATAAATCTTCTTGAACTTGCAAATGCATAATCCCGAACATTTTTTGCTTTGAATTTCCAAGTTTTTTTATTCGCATCAAAACTTGTTGAAGCTTCATCTGCTTCATCTTGAGTTACAATTATTACTGGCTCATCATAAGACTTTTTAGCCTTATCATAACGGCTCATCATTTCTTTACTAAAAACTTCTTTTCTGTTTTGAAGCACTCCAGTTCCATCTAAAATATGGTCTGCAGGTACTGTGATATTTACTTCATAATCTCCAAATACTAAAGCAAATTCATCTCTTCCCCAAAACTGACTATTTTGCCAACCTTCAACGTCACTATATACTGCCATTCTTGGAAAAAATTGAGCAATTACATATGCGCGATTTCCATCTTCGAATTCTTCATAACCACTACGACCACGATTGTTTACATGATTGTTTATGTTATACCACCAACGAATAGAAAAAACAAATTTATCTCCGTTATTCATACTTTCTGGCAATTCAATCCGCATCATAGTGCGATTTATCATATAGTCTAAATCATTTCCATTGTTATCCTTTACAGATTGTATGTTAAATCCACCATCAAATCCTTCTCCCATATATTGATTTACAAAGTTTCCAGCCATATCTGCTGGAGCTGCACCACTAGATTCGATTAAAGGAGTTTTAGAGTCTTTAGCTCGCATATTTTGATCTAACTGAACCCATATATAGTCCAAAACATCTGGAGAGTTATTGGTATAAGTAATCGTTTCGTAACCTGAAAGTTTCTTGTTTTTATCATCAAGTTCTATATCCATAACATAATCTGCTTGTTGCTGATAATAAGCTGGCCCTGGGGCTCCACTTGCAGATCTGTATTGGTTAGGAGTTGAAAACTCTTCATATAATTGTTTAAAAGGATTGTTATTGTAGTGCCCTGGGACACGTTCTTCCTTTTGATCTTCTTCTTGGGAATAACTAAATCCAGTTGCTAAGAATAAAACAACTAAAGTTAAAGTTTTGAATGATTGCATATTTTAATAATTATTATTTTTAGTTTCGAAATATAGTTTTCTTATGGATATTTTAAAGCTTGTTTAATTAAATTTTAACAGTCCATCGGGATGGTTTTTATCTAAAATCATGTTTCTGTTAGCATCTGGTGTGATCATATGAATAATATTTTGTTGTTCTGGAAACATATCAAAAAGAATTTTATTTTTAATTTCAATAGAGGTAAGTTCTGAAATATTTTCAATTTCAAAATACATATTCACAATATCAATATCGTATTCTTTTCCTATATAAATAAGTTCAACAGGCTTATTATTTACACTAATTTTAAGTTTTTGATCAACGTATTTTTTTAAATAATTAATATCAGCCTTTGTTTCTTTTTTTGGGTTTAAAACTATTAAAGGACTATACCTTTCTTGAAGAACTTTTTCTAGATCTTCAACAAATATTTTTGAAATAATTTGAATTGTTTGCATTTCTGGAACATATTCTACATTCGTTGTACTCACATAAAACTTATGAGATATGGAGCTTATTAATATTGGAAATAAAATCAGTACAAGAGTAGTTTTAAAAAATTTCATATTCATAAGACTGTTTATATAAAAAATAGTTACACTATTATTTTTTTATTATTTTTATTCTTGGAACATATATCTTAGATTTTTCATTAAATATTTGCAGAACTCCTGCAAAATTTTGTCTATTGTAATCAGAATTTAATGTGGTGGTTTCGATACAAAATAACAGAAAATCATATAATTTATTATTTGGAATACGGTAAGCATCCTCAAAAAACTTAAACCCATAATAATCTATAATTTCTACAACTGTTAAATTTTCCTTAGTCCACTTTCGTTGAATTTTTAATTTTTTATAGTAACCTCCAATATGTTTGTATAATGCCTCTATATTAACACTTAAAGGAAATGCCGCAGCTGCTAGAGGTACTATTTTTTCTTCGGGTTCTCCTTTAAAACCAGGTATTCCTACATCATCAAAATTAAACGTTTCTTCTACTTTTATATTTTTTAAATCTGTAGAAAGATCCCCTGTTAGTGTATTTCCGATAAACACCTCATCTAATTCATTAACTAGTTCGTTTAAGTTAATATTGATTATTTTTTTATGGTAAATATCTTCTGTAATTATCAATTCTTTAATCTGATATTTTACAGAAGAAAATATAATGGTATCAAAAACTTGTATTCTAATAACGAATTCTCCAAATTCATTAGTAACTGTATTATATCTAGATGTTTTATTTAATATATGAATTCCTTCAATATCAAAAGCATTGGTAATCTTACCTTCTAAATCGATTTGTTGACTACTTGCTATATTAAATACAAAGAGGAATAGACCCAGTAACAAATAAGCATTTTTCATTACGCTATTTTATATTTATAAATTTAAGTTTTAATTTAACAACGACAGAAGTAACGATTCTTTTTTGAAGTGGTTTATTAATAAAAAATTAATTCTCATACGATTTTATGGCACCAACAATAATAGTAATTAATACGTCTTTATCTTATAAACTATTCAAATTAACTTTATATTGATTTCGCAAATTTTGATCAATTTATTATTTTATACACTAAAAAAAATCTTATTTGAAATAGACTCCTTCCACACAAAATTAAAACCAAATATAGAATTATTTTAATTATTGAAACTGATAAATCAACATACAGAATTGTTTAAAAGAACATCATGAACAAAAAATAACTAAGCGCTTAAAATACATTGTACTTGTAGGTAAGTTCTTCCATACCTAAACCATATAAAATTCATATATTGCACTATCCCCACTTTTAGCCGATTTATTATTATATGGTAAGTTGGCTTTTTTTATGTTTTTTTTAAAATTTCATTAATCCAATTAAGGCAAAATAATACTTAGATATACTACTTAAATGGGTATTTACATAAAAATCATTAAAAACTAATGAGAGATTTTTTAGAAATTTGAGCATTGATTTACAAACCAGATATGTGGAAATATTCTTGTATTTTCAAAAATGAAAACAGTAATAAGTAGAATGTATAGGATATAATTTCAATACAATTTATTGACGTCAATAACTACAAGTATTTTATTTGTTTTTTCGACACAAATCCAATAATAGCATATTCTATATTTGTTTTAAGCAACATTTAAAAGAGGTAATTTTTCTGAAAAACTCAGATAAATCACCTCTTTTTTTGTAAAATAAAAATTATCGATAAATTTTTATTGTTTGATAAACTTTACAGTTTTACTTCCTTTTTCTGTTGATAGCTTTGCAAAATAAATACCCGCGTCTAAATTAGAGGTCTCCATAGAGAAATTAGTTGCATCTGGAGATGCACTCTTTACCATTTGTCCAAGCGTGTTGTAAACTACAACATTTGTAATTTGCTCATCCGACTGGATATTTATGTTATTAATTGTAGGGTTTGGATAAACAGAAACATTAATAGCATTAACGTCGTTAACAGCAAAAATTTCAGTACCTGTTACAACAACTCCTCCTAATGCAGCCTCATCTAAAGGATTTGCATTTAATCCGAATACTTGAAATCCATATTGAACAACAGCATCATCACTTTCAACATTGTCATAAACTAAAGAAAAGTCAGATCCTTCAAAATCAAGTAGAACTTTTTCTTCCTTTAGTACACTAAAGTCAGAATTAAATACTTTAATAAATGCATAAACATTATAATTTGCTAAAGATAATGTGGTATTGATACCAGAACCTGTTGATTCATCTATAATAAGTTGACCAACAACATCACTTACCATAAACACAGGAATAGTAACTAATTCTCCTTCAGCTCCAGGAGCCATAACAATAGGTGCACCTTCCACATTATTAACTACAATAACTGCAACAGCACCTGCATTTTCAGCATTTAATGCTTTTGTGCCAAACTCACATGCTCCTCTTCTAAGTATAGCTATTTTTCCTTCTAATGCTCCTGCATTAGTAATAGGTTCACAAGCATCATTCTCATCTGGATCAACACCTTCATCGGTTACTAAAACTACGTCTGCTGTTACTCCTTCAGGAGTAAATATTCCTCCAAATTGTGCAGGAACAGCTTGATGACCACCATCTAAAGGTCCACCATTTACGTTAAATTTTAGATACCCAACACCTGGTAACATCAACGTATTAGAATTAACAGACCCTTCAAATGTAAGTTCACTGCCAACTAAGGTATTGTCTTCTACATAAGTATTCCCTTCAAAATTTTTGTTACCAAGTAATGTTGTTTGGTTTACCCAAAATGGATCAGTTCCATCATCCCAAGTATTAAAGTTAGGTTGCAGGGTTAAGGTATTGTTTTCTGTATCTACTATAGTTTGTAAATCCGTTACACCCCAAGGTTCACCGAAAACAAAGTCTCCATTTGTTTCAAATACATTTGCATAACCATTTTGTGTAGCATTTGCATCAACTGTTACTGTATTTTGAGCTATACCCATAGAGCTTAGGCAAAATACTAAAGCAATTGTAAAATAATTTTTTTTCATCTTTTTTAATTTTAATTAATATTTAATAATCTGCAATATACTGAATTTAAATATCAGTATATTTTTGTTTTTATTCTTTTAACATTTTAAATAAATAAATTAATGTAGGATTATTATTTCTCAAGAAAAAGTGAAGCTATCAATCTTCTTTTTGAAAACAGAAAATCTTGTTTTCTGATTATTTGAAGTTAAAAAAATCATTTCTTATAAAATTCTTAAACGTTATGTTATGGTTTGTTAAATTTACCTTTTAATTCTTAACTTATGAAAAATTTGATTGTTGCAAGTACTTCAACTATTCATGGAGGAACTTATTTATCTTATTTATTACCTGAAATAGCTAAACTTTTTTCTGAAACAGAAGAGATTCTTTTTATACCTTATGCAAGACCAGGTGGAATTTCGCATGATAAATACACAGAAATTGCTCAAGAGGCCTTCACAAAAATCAAAAAAAAAATTGTTGGCATTCATACATTAGAAAATGCTATCGAGGCAATTAAAAATGCAAAAGCTATTTTTATTGGTGGAGGAAATACTTTTGTATTGGTTTCCGAACTATATAAAAAAAACACGCTGGAGGTATTAAGAAAAGCTATATTTGAAGGACTTCCTTATCTTGGAACAAGTGCTGGTAGTAATATTTGTGGAATAACAATGAATACGACCAACGATATGCCGATAATATATCCACCATCATTTAAAACGCTAGGTATTATTCCTTTTAATATAAATCCGCATTATCTTGATCCAGATCCTTCCAGTAAACATATGGGTGAAACTAGAGAAACAAGAATTAATGAATTTCATACACAAAGTACCATTCCAGTAATTGGTATAAGAGAAGGTAGCTGGTTACAAGTAAAAGGGAATACTATTATTTTAAAAGGAACTCATACTGCTCGAGTTTTTAAACAAAATAAAGATCCGTATGAAATTGAAGCAGAAACTACTTTAAAATTATAATTATTAATTTAATAACAATTTTTTTTAAGTACTAGAGTTTTCATCTACTAATAATCTAGAATAATATGAATAGAAAACACTTTTTTAAAACTACTATTTTAAGTGGATTATCAATTGTATTTCTTCCATTAAATTCTTTCTATTTAATTCAGAAAAAGTATAGTAAAAATCAATTATTAGGAAAAGGAAATCCAGATTTGACAGGTGATACTTATACTTCAAAAATGAATAAAGAAGCTAAGGTCGCTTTTGAAAAAATGAAAACTGCTGCATTAAAAGATGGCATTAACATTGAAGTTGTTTCTGCTTATAGAAGCTTTCAAAAACAAAAAAACATTTTCGAAAATAAATATAAAAGATTTACCAATGAAGGACTTACCCCCATTCAATCTGTCGAGAAAATTATTGAATATTCCACAATACCTGGAACATCAAGGCATCATTGGGGTACTGATATTGATATTATTGATGCCAATTACCCAAAACCAATAAGTGTTTTAGAAGAAGAAAATTTTTATGGCAATGGTCCCTATTGTCAACTAAAAAATTGGATGGATCGGTACTCCGAATCTTATGGTTTTTATGAAGTTTATACCAAAAACCCAAACCGAAAAGGAGTAAAGTATGAACCTTGGCATTTTAGTTATGCACCTGTATCAATACCAATGCTAAAAGAGTATCAAAAATTAGACATAAAAAGTATTCTTAAAGAAGAAAAGATATTGGGGCATGAATGTTTTACAGAAGAATTTATATTTAACTACAAAACTGAAAATATTTTAGATATCAACCCCCAATTATTTTAAGTAATTTTCTTATTTAAGGAAGAATCGAGAAGGGATACTCAGGTTACAAATATAGAATCGAAGAAATAAAGGAATCCAATATTAAATATCAAAGCCAAGAAAATAAATTTCTATTTTATAAACGATATCTCCACATTTTTTGTTTCTATCTTTGTGTTTAAATTAAGTTATGAATAAAAAAGTACTTTTACTTATACTAGATGGTTGGGGAATTACTCAAGACCATAAAACTTCTGCTATAGCTCAAGCAAAAACACCCTATATAGATTCACTTTATAAAAAATATTCCAATGCCCAAATTCGAACTGATGGATTAAATGTTGGCCTACCTGAAGGTCAAATGGGAAATAGTGAAGTTGGACATATGAATTTAGGTGCAGGTCGAATTGTATATCAAGATTTGGTGAAAGTTAATTTGGCTATTAAAAATAATACCCTCCAAAAAGAACCAATATTACAACAAGCATTTAATTATGCTAAAAAATATGATAAAAAAGTCCATTTTCTAGGCTTATTATCTAATGGGGGTGTTCATTCACATATAGAACATTTAAAAGGCTTAGTAAGTGCAGCAAATGAAGAAGGACTTGATAAAGTGTTTATTCATGCATTTACAGATGGACGTGATGTTGATCCGTATTCTGGTGCTGGATTTGTAAATGAATTACAGGATCACCTAGATAAAACCACTGGTAAGATTGCTTCTGTAATTGGAAGATATTACGCAATGGACCGAGATAAACGTTGGGAAAGAGTTAAAATAGCTTATGATTTATTGCTTTCTGGTATCGGAGAAAAATCTACCAATGCAGCTGAAAGCATTCAAAAAAATTATATTCAAGGAATTACAGATGAATTTATCAATCCAATTATTATAACTGAAAACAATCAACCCATAGGTATTATTGAAAAGGATGATGTTGTAATTTTCTTTAATTTCAGAACGGATAGAGGAAGGGAGTTAACAGAAGTGTTAACACAAAAACCTTTTAAGAATTTTGATTTGAAACCAATCTCACTTTACTTTGTAACACTTACCAATTACGATCATACCTTTAGTAACATCAAGGTGATTTATAACAAAGATAATCTAAAGGATACACTGGGAGAAGTATTGGAAAAAAATAATAAAAAGCAAATTCGAATTGCTGAAACTGAAAAATATCCTCATGTAACTTTTTTCTTTTCTGGCGGAAGAGAATTGCCATTTAAAGGAGAAAGTCGAATTCTTTGTCCTTCGCCTAAAGTAGCTACTTATGACCTTCAACCAGAAATGAGTGCTTATGAAATTCGGGATAAAATTTTACCTGAAATTAATTCACAATCTGCAGATTTTATTTGTTTAAATTTTGCGAATACAGATATGGTTGGTCATACTGGAATCATAGAAGCAGCAATAAAGGCATGTGAAACTATCGACTCTTGTACTAAAAGTGTTGTTGAAGCTGCTTTAGAAAATGGATATACGACCATTTTATTAGCAGATCATGGAAACTGTGAAATGATGATTAATCCAGATGGCTCTCCAAATACGGCCCACACTACCAACCCAGTTCCAGTAATATTAATTGATAAAAATAACTATTCAATAAATAATGGTGTTTTAGGAGATATTGCTCCTACTATTCTTGATTTAATGGGAATAGAAAAACCAAAAACAATGACACAACATTCAATTTTAATAAAATAATTATGAAAAATTTAAGCTATTTACTTTTTGTATTTATGATCATTTCATGCAAACAATCTTTCGAAAAAAAACAAGATATTAAAGGAGTTTCGGAAAATAATGAAATTAAATCAGAACTTAATTTAATGGTTCCTGATACTATTGGTGAAAATATGATGCTAATTGGAGTGATAAATGAAGAAGGTTTAAAGAAGCAAGAATTTATAGATTGGTATCAAGAAAACTATAACGATCATATCCTAGATACCGTTACCATTAAACTGATAAAACCAAAGTTAAATAAGCTTAGGATTATAGTTTTTATGGGAACTTGGTGTAGTGATAGCCAAAGAGAAGTTCCTGCCCTTTACAAGGTATTAAAAAAAGCTGATTTTGACACTAATCAATTAGAAGTTATAGCGCTTTCTCAAGAAAAGGATACACCTAACCACCTAGAAAAAGGATTTAATATAGAATTTGTACCTACCATCATTTTTTATAAAAACGACAAAGAAATTGGTCGTTATGTAGAATTTGCAAGAGATACCTTAGAGAAAGATATATTGGCTATTTTAAACGAAACTGGTTATAAGCATTCTTATGAAGAATAATTTATTTGTAATTTTGTGAATTAATTTTTTTTTAAAACACTTGTTGTAGCAGTGAATTTTGACGAATCTAACAAGTGTGTAATATAAGGTTGGGTAATCATTATAAAATCTACTAAAAGAAAAAAATCTACTACAAAAAAACGGGTTCAGTTTTTAATAACAATATATGATTATAGCAAAAACCAAAGAAGAAATAGAATTAATGCGTGAAGCCGCTCTCGTGGTTTCAAAAACATTAGGAATGTTAGCAAGTGAGGTGAAGCCTGGAGTAACCACTTTATATCTTGATAGACTTGCAGAAGATTTCATTAGAGAACAAGGTGCCATTCCAGGATTTTTGGGATTATACGATTTCCCAAATACACTTTGCATGAGCCCTAACGCTCAAGTAGTACATGGAATACCGAACAACACACCATTAAAAGAAGGAGATATTATTTCTATTGATTGTGGTGCCATAAAAAATGAATTTTACGGTGATCACGCCTATACCTTCGCTATAGGTGAAATAGCTCCAGAGGTTCAAAAGTTACTTCGCATTACTAAAGAATCTTTATACAAAGGCATTAAAGAGTTGAAAATTGGGAAACGAACTGGTGATGTAGGTTATGCGATTCAACAGCATTGTGAAGCAGAAGGTTATGGTGTTGTAAGGGAATTAGTAGGTCATGGTCTTGGAAGGACTATGCATGAAGATCCTGAAATGCCAAACTATGGCCGACGTGGAAAAGGCAAGAAATTTATTGAAGGAATGACAGTTGCTATAGAACCTATGATCAATTTAGGTACCAAACGTATTGAACAATTAGAAGATGGCTGGACCATTTTAACTAAAGATAGAAAACCCAGCGCACATTTTGAACATGATGTAGCAATTGTAGATG
>CAJXVL010000004.1 GCA_913061205.1 uncultured Flavobacteriaceae bacterium
AAGCAAATATATCCTCTGTAAAAGGAATTACAAGTGTTGTGCTTGAGGTTGCTGTTGCTTCTAAAGCAGTATGGGTGTACAACCATTCTTTTTGCAAGTCATTACTGTTGTCATCGTTGTTGTTATCATCGGTAGTACAAGCAACGATTAATAAAGCTAAAAATAAATAGATACCTTTTTTCATTGTTTATGTTTAATAATTTAATTTAAAAAAAAACAAAGCTACACTGTTAGTCAACCTTACACATTGATCTGGGTTAAGAAATATAAATAAAACTACTTAAGAGGTGAAATAGCTGAACTGAAGGAGGAGGATATGCCTATGGTTTAGGCTTTTTATAAAATTCATTTTTCAGTGCACTATAAATAAGTGCATTTTGTAATCCCGCTGCAACTAATAATACACCAAATAGATATTTGTAATTTTCTGTATCACTGTAGAGATATGAAGCTAATAGAATTACAACAACCCATATCATAGCACTTAAAATCAGTATATTTTTCATTGTGTTTGATTTAAACCAAAAGTAGTTAATTAAAATGAGGCATAAAAAAACTAAATTTAGTGACTGTTTGAATAAGTAATGTAAAGTTGAAAAGAAGCTTAAATCCCTTTTTTCATTGAGTTTAAAACAAAAAAAAGAGTAACCATTTCTGATTACTCCTTTGTAGCGAGATCGAGACTTGAACTCGAGACCTCCGGGTTATGAATCCGACGCTCTAACCACCTGAGCTACCTCGCCATTTTTTTTTAAAAATCAATAACTAAATCAATAACTTTTTTCGAAATGAAAAACGATTGGCTATTATTTTTGCGATGGCAAATATAAGAACAATTTATACGAGCACAAACATTCCGTTCCTGTTTTGTCATATTTATTTACAAATTAAAATAAGAAAATAATAAATAATTTGAGCCTTCTTTCTTTTACAGTAAGCAATAAATTTTTATATTGGCATATGCTAATTACAGCCCTATGAGTGAAAAAATAAAGTACGAGATGGAATTTCCAATTCAAGCATCTTCTGCACTGTTATATCAATATATTTCGACACCTTCTGGAATGCAGGAATGGTATGCAGATAATGTGAACTCCAGGGGTGAAATTTTTAATTTTATTTGGGAAGGCAGCGAAGAAGTCGCTAAGCTAATTTCAAAACAAAAAGGAAAATCAATTCGTTTTCAATGGATGGAAGATGAAGGTACCAATTATTATTTTGAAATGCGTATCGACCTAGATGACATCACCAAGGATGTTTGTATTATGGTTACCGACTTTGCGGAAGAAGACGAAGTCGAAGAAGGGAAAATGCTTTGGGAAAATATGATTTCTGAACTGAAACATTTATTAGGTTCTGTATAAGAAGTCTATTATATAGTATATTTGCACCGCCTTCTAAAATAAGGCGGTTTTTTTATGGTTAATTTAAACGGAACATTACAAAGTACGCAAGAAGGAAAAGTATCCATCAACAATAGAGGGCTGCAATACGGCGATGCAGTATTTGAAACGCTTAAAGTAGTATCCAACAGGATTAACTTTTGGGAAGATCATTATTTTAGATTAATGGCTTCTATGCGAATTTTAAGAATGGAAATACCCATGACTTTTTCTATGGAGTTTTTAGAAAATGAAATTCTAAAAACCATTGAGGCCTCCAATTTAACGAACGATACCTGCAGAGTTAAGCTTTATGTAAATAGAAAAGAAGGAGGGAAGTACACACCGAAAACCAATGATGTCGACTATTTTATCGCACTTGAAAAACTAGAGATTCCCTTTTACACGATTGATGACGTTCCCTACGAAGTAGAATTATTTAAAGATTATTATATCTATTCCAATTTGCTTTCTACCTTAAAAACCAATTCGAAAATAACGAATGTACTGGGGAGTATTTTTGCAGCTGAAAATGGCTATCAAAATTGTTTATTACTCAACGAAAAGAAAATGGTTGTAGAAGCATTACAGGGGAATTTATTTTTGGTGAAGGGTAATTTAATTATCACGCCACCCATAACGGACGGTTGCTTACGAGGGATTATAAGGAAACAATTGATCGCGATCTGTGAGCTCTCAAAAGAGTACAGCCTGGAAGAAAAATCAATATCACCCTTTGATTTACAAAAGGCGGATGAACTATTTATAAGTAATGTCATCATGGGGATTCAACCCATAACAAAGTATCGAAAAAAAGAATTTACGAATAAGGTGTCTAAGGAGTTATTACAAAAATTAAATGCGAAAGCAAGATTGTCTTCTTTGAGTCATTAATTATTGGATGGATTTTCTGGTGAGTTGGACCAAATTAAATAATCACCACCAAATTCCAGCATTTTTTCTTTCCAAAAACCAGCACCAGTTTCTCCAAGTATTCTGTTTTCATACTTGTTAGGGCATACCACCCAACTATGTTCCTCTAGTTCTTCCTCTAATTGATTGTGATTCCAACCGGTATATCCCAGAAAAAAACGAATTTCAGATTCTTTTATTTTGTTTTCTTGAAGCAAGCTGCTAATTTCATTAAAGTCACCACCCCAATAAATACCGTTCGCAATTTCAATACTATTGTGAATTAACTCTGGAATTTTATGGATAAAATATAAATTATCCTGTTCTACAGGACCTCCATTATAGATAGGAATACTTGAATCTAATGTGGGTATAAAATCATGTAAACTATTTTTCAATGGTTTGTTTAAAATAAATCCAACAGCACCATTCTCATTGTACTCAGCCAATAATACCACAGATCTATTAAAAGAGACATCTCCTATTATAGAAGGCTCTGCTACCAATAATAATCCTTTTTCGGGTTTTAAAATCGTCATCTTGTTATTTTCAATATTAAAACTAAGTATTAATTGTATAAAATACAAATTTTAGAGCAGGTAGTATAATTAATGCATAAAAAAATCCCCAAATCCGAAAACGGAAGGGGATTTTTGGAATAAAAATTTTTGGATTAGTTTACGCTACCGCTTAAATCTGATCCAGCTTTAAACTTAACTACGTTTTTAGCTTTAATTTTGATAGTAGCTCCTGTTTGAGGGTTTCTACCATCTCTTGCTGCTCTCATTGAAACTGACCAAGAACCGAATCCTACTAAAGAAACTCTATTTCCTTTTTTTAACGATCCTTGAATTTCACTTAGCATACACTCTAATGCTTTTTTTGCTGCTGCTTTTGTAATTCCAGCAGATTCTGCCATTGCGTCAATTAAATCTGATTTGTTCATAATTTGTAAAAATTAAACTGTTGGTTAAACTTCATTTTATAATTCGTTTACAAATTTAAATGGATTATCGGTTCACGCAAGTAATAGCAATAGAAATAGCGTTTTTTGTTGATAACTTACTCGCTTTGTTAATAAACCTAGCCGATTTTAATGAATTTTATAAGTTCAATGATTACAAGGCTTTACACCATTTTTGAGTTTTCATCAAAAGTAAAGCCATTTAAAAGTGATTTTACATCCATTTTTCGTTTTCCAGCTAGCTGCATTTCATAAATATTAAGATAGCCATTAATCGCTGAAATTTTAAGCTCTTTTTTGGAACTAATAATTGTTCCGTTCTCAAAAGTGTGTTTCTCAATTACATAATTGCAATTATAAATCTTTACAGTGCTTTCTTCATTATTATTGTTTAAAGAGCACCAAGCGGCAGGATAAGGATTAAGCCCCCTAATAAAAGAGTCAATTTCTTCAACAGACCGATTCCAATCTATTTTGGTATTGTCTTTTGTTAACTTCGGAGCGTTTTTTAGGACATCACTCGTGGTTTGCTTTATAGGTTTTACTTTACTTTCTGTTATCAAATCCACCGTTTTAATTACTAATTGGCTTCCTATATTCATTAAGACGTCGTGCAATGATCCAACAGTTTCTCGTTTTTTTATAAATACCTCTTCTTGTAAGATGATTTCGCCAGTATCAATTTTATCATCAATAAAAAAAGTACTGACTCCAGTTTTAAGTTCCCTATTAATAATTGACCAATTAATAGGAGCAGCACCTCTATACTGAGGTAATAAGGAAGCATGTAAATTAAAAGTGCCATAGCTTGGCATATTCCAAACCACTTTTGGTAACATTCTAAAGGCAACTACAATTTGTAAATTAGCCTTTAATGCAGCTAATTCATTTAAAAAACATTCCTCTTTTAAGTTGCTAGGTTGTAATAGTTTTAAATTTTGGGAGACAGCATATGCTTTTACATCAGATTGTTTGACCTTCCTCCCTCTTCCAGCAGGCTTGTCTGGCGAAGTAATTACGCCCACAATGTTTTTACCTTCTGCTACTAATTTTTTTAATACACCAACCGCAAATCCTGGGGTGCCCATAAATACAATTCTTAAGTCTCTCATTAATTTAAAAAATATTCATTTTTGGTATTGATTCTAATTTTTTCAAGATCCTGTAAATGTCTTAAAACTACTACTATTTTTGATTCGGTAAAAGTAAGTTTTTCTGAAAGCATTCGAGAAGACAATTCTCTTTCTTCCAATAAAATAAGAATTTCTTCAGAAATAAGCTGAATTTCTCTTTTGCTGGGGCTGCTTTTTTGTGAAGCGCATACCGAACATATGCCACATTTATCTGTGGATTTTTCCCCAAAATAACCAACCAATTGTACACTTTTACAAACCGAATTATTATTGATGTAATTTAAAACAGAATTAACCTCTGCTTCTTTTTTATGGTTCAATGCTTCTAGTGCTTTTGAAACGCTATTGATTGTTTTATCATCTTCCCTCGGTACTATAAAAGTAATGCTTGCATCGGTGTGAAATAATTTTAAGTCCAATACTCCTTCTTGTTCCATTTTTTCTAGGGCTTTGATTACTCTTACTACAGATTGTCCTGTTTTTGAGGCAATTAACTCAATTTTTACAGAAGTAGGGGATTCAAAAATACCTCCATACATTCTTAAAATTGTTTTACCTATTAAGGCGATGTTCGGATGTTGCTCTAAATAATTGATTAGCTTTTCCGAACTTAACTTAAATTTAAGAACCGACTTTCTGCCAAATTGTTTTGATAATTGTATAATGCCCAAGCGTTCTAATGCAGTTAATCCATTATAGGTAAGTAGACTGTCTAGCTCATAGTGTTTACAGAAGGTTATATAATTAAAACCATGGGAGCTAAAGGCCCCTTCACCATAAGAAATTTGAAAATAATTACTCAAGGCTCGATAAATAGTTTTTAATTGATCGGTCGAAGGCCGTGCATCTAAAAATTGTTTTTTTATTAATATTTTATCATAATCATTGTATAAAATCATTGCACTCGAATAATTTCCATCTCTTCCGGCACGTCCAGCTTCCTGAAAATAACTCTCCATACTTTCTGGAAGTTGAGTATGAAATACATAACTCACATTCGGATTGTCAATTCCCATTCCAAAAGCATTAGTAGCTACCATTACTTGATTTTTTCCTTGTAGCCAGTCCTCGAGTCGGGTATTTTTTTCTTCAGAGGAAATGCCACCGTGAAAAAAATGACTCGAAATACCTAAACTAATTAATTGCTGGCTAATTTCCACGGTATTTTTTCTACTTCTCACATAAATAATAGCCGATCCATTACTTTTCTTTAGTAGCTGTTCGATTCGGTATAATTTATCTTCCTGATAATGAACTTGATAAGATAAGTTTTTTCGAACAAAGGAACTTTTAATAATGGCAGGTGTTTCTAATTTTAATTGGAGAACAGTATCCGCTACTACTTCTGGCGTCGCAGAGGCAGTTAAAGCGATCATAGGCACTAATGGAAAAAATGTTCTTAGGATGTTGCAGTTTTTATAAGCTGGCCTAAAATCGTTTCCCCATTGAGAAATACAATGTGCCTCATCAATCGCGATTAAATTTACATTCATTTGCTTGATGCAATTCTGCACTAATTCTTGCTGCAACCTTTCAGGAGATAAATACAAAAATTTATAATTTCCATACATTGCATTATCTAATAATGCATTTAAATCTTGATAGGAAATTCCTCCAGGGATTTTAAGCGCTTTAATACCTTTTTTCTTTAAAGCGTTTACCTGATCTGTCATTAAGGCTACTAGAGGAGAAATAACAATACAAATTCCTTCTTGTGCCAAGGCTGGTAGTTGAAAGCAAACCGATTTTCCACCTCCTGTAGGCAGTAATGCAACAGTATCTCTTCCATTTAATACGTTGGAGACGATTTCCTCTTGCATGGGAAGAAATTGAGTATGCCCCCAATAGGTTCCTAGTATTTGAATTGGTTTTTTCAAAATTGATGAGCTAGTCTTGTTTTTATGAACTGCATTCTGTTAGTCAGGGTGTCAAAAGGAACTTCAATCACTTTATATCCATAGTTTTTATAGGCCTTTAATAAAAAATGATGTATTTTTTCTGACTCAGCAAAAGATTCATACCGCTCATTATCCTGTATGTATATCTCTTTCCAAGGAGGCAGTAAAAAAATACTGTCGTAGCGATTATTCTGGCAGAAGTTTTTAAATTCATCTGGATAATTCACCCCTGTATAATCCAGATAAGCAGTGATGTCTGGTAGGCCTCGATCATAAAAAATAGCAGTCTTTTTAAAATGGTGGATATCGTTAAATTGTTTCAATCGCCCTTGTAGTAATTTTTCACTAAAAAGAATAGGATCTGTTAGAAACAATTGATCAATACCTTCTTTCTGAGCTTCCAAAATAACCTCACGAGAAATTTCATGTTGACATTGAAAACCATTTTCTGAAAGGAAAGAAATCAACGAAGTTTTTCCGGAACCAGGCCCCCCTGTAATAATAATTCTATTTGGCATATGATTATGATATAATGCAAATAACGTAAATAATAATTGATAGCGAAACCCTATATTTGTAAAGCGTAAAAAAAACACGATGAATACAGAGAAAGATACTGCTGCTTTTTACAAAAGATTAACAGAAAGTCTTAAAAATGATACAAGCTGGCCAGCTGCCTATTTATATAAATTCATAGTTCCTAGTACTAAGGAAAAAATAGCGGAAATTAAAGCCATATTTAATGATACGAATGCATTGATTACAAGCCGGGATTCCTCAAAAGGCACCTATACAAGTATTTCTATAAATGTGATGATGAAATCACCAGCTGCAGTAATTGAAAAATATAAAAAAGTTTCTAAAGTAGAAGGAGTAATTTCTCTTTAAAAATTAGTATTTTGCAAGCAGAAAATAAATTACTTCGTTAATAAATCACATTGCACGTATATAATACTGCAATATTATCCTTAAAATTTGATAGATCATATAGAATACAACTCTGAGCGACCAAAGCTTATTATACCTGAATACGGAAGACATATTCAAAAAATGGTAGACCAAGCCATCGCAAAAGAAACAAAAGAAGAACGAAACAAAGTTGCAAGCAGCATTATTTCTGTAATGGGTAACTTAAATCCACATTTGCGTGATGTCACAGATTTTCAGCATAAACTTTGGGATCAATTATTTATTATTTCTGACTTTAAATTAGATGTAGATTCTCCCTACCCAATCCCGAAGAGGGAAGAATTACAAGAGTATCCACAATCTTTAGAGTACCCTCAAAACTTTCCAAGATATCGTTTTTATGGAAACAATATAAAACGAATGATTGATGTTGCTATTGGTTGGGAAGATGGAGAGAAAAAAGATGCTTTAGTTATTACGATTGCCAATCACATGAAAAAATGCTTCTTAAACTGGAATAAAGATACGGTGGAAAATGATGTGATTTTCAATCATTTATTTGAACTTTCTGATGGTAAATTAAACCTAAAAGGAAGTGATGAAATACTGTTGGACACAATGACTATCCTAAAAAACAATAAAAGTTATGGTGCTAAGAAAACCGTAAAAACAAACAAAAACACCAAAGGGAGAACTTGGAAAAAATATTAATAGATCCTAAGTAATACATAAGCTTAAACGAGGTTTATTAATAACAATAATAGTTAGAAAATCAGTTATTTTTTATGGGATCTTTTAGAATAGAAGGAGGCAATAGGTTACAAGGTGAAATAATTCCTCAAGGAGCTAAAAATGAAGCTTTACAAATACTTTGTGCTGTTTTATTAACAGATGAAGAAGTGTTGATTCATAATGTGCCAGACATTCGAGATGTAAATAAATTAATTGAAATCCTTAGGAACCTTGGTGTTAAGGTAAATAAGCTTGAAAAAGGATCTTATTCTTTTAAATCGGATCAGTTAGATTTAGACTACCTGGAATCTGAAAAATTTAAGGAAGAAGGAAGCTCATTAAGAGGTTCTATTATGATTGTTGGTCCATTATTAAGCAGGTTTGGAAAAGGATTTATTCCACAGCCGGGAGGCGATAAAATTGGAAGACGACGACTTGATACCCATTTTGAAGGTTTTATAAAACTGGGCGCCACTTTTCGATATAATAAAGAAGAATGCTTTTATGGTGTTGAAGCGCCTAACGGACTTAAAGGTACCTATATGTTATTAGATCAAGCATCGGTAACTGGAACTGCAAACATCGTGATGGCTTCAGTTCTCGCTAAAGGGAAAACCACCATCTATAATGCTGCCTGTGAACCTTATTTACAACAATTATGTAAAATGATGGTTCAAATGGGAGCTAACATAGCGGGTATTGGTTCTAACTTATTAGTCATAGAAGGAGTGAAGGTCTTAAAAGGTTGTCATCATCGGGTACTTCCAGATATGATTGAAATAGGAAGTTGGATCGGTTTAGCAGCGATGACTCGCAGTGAAATAACAATCAAAAATGTAAGCTGGGAAAATTTAGGACTCATTCCTGATACCTTTAGAAAACTAGGAATTATTGTCGAGAAAGTTGGAGACGATATTCACATTCCAATTCAAGAGAGTTATGAAATTCAAGGATACATCGATGGCTCTATTTTAACAGTTTCAGACGCTACGTGGCCAGGATTTACTCCCGATTTACTAAGTATTGTCTTGGTGATTGCTACCCAAGCAAAAGGAAGCGTTTTAATTCATCAAAAAATGTTTGAAAGTCGTTTGTTCTTTGTAGATAAATTGATTGACATGGGCGCAAAAATAATACTATGCGATCCCCACCGTGCAACAGTAATAGGTCATGATTTTGAATACCCATTAAAAGCAACAACAATGGTTTCTCCTGATATTAGAGCTGGAATTTCATTATTAATAGCTGCTTTGTCTGCTAAAGGAACAAGCATTATACAGAATATTGAGCAAATTGATCGTGGTTATGAAAATATTGACGAAAGATTACGTGCAATAGGTGCTAAAATAACAAGACTAAATTAATGATATTTAGTTTTTTTTCTTGTTAATTTCATCTTGAAGTTTTCTTCTTAATTGTTGCTCTCTGCCCAAAGAACGTTGCCTTAAATTATCTAATTCATCATCTGTTTCACGAAGCTTAATTTTTGTTGTTTTTATAATATCAAATCCCCTTTTATATTTTATAAATAAAACAATAATAATCAGCGTTAATACACCAAGTAAACTAAATGCCATAAATGAATAGGTGGACTTATCGGTTAAAATTCCCAAAACATAAATTCCGTTTTCTTTTCCTTTAGAAATGATTAATTCTTTTTTTGTAGTAGCTAATTCGGCTGTTAACAGATTGATATTAGAAATCTGTTTTTCAATTTCAGAAGCTTTTGTCACTATATTATCTTCTAAAACAGCTATTGAATCGGAAACATTTTTCCTTAACTTATAAAACTTTTCTTTCTTAACGACCTTATATCCCTTATAACTATTTGATTTATTGATTAGAACCTTAAATTGATCATCGATGGACAATTGTTGTGCTTGAATCGTGAAGTTAGTAAGGAATAATACTAAAAATATAGCTTGAATAATATTTTTCATAATTTATATTGACATATAACTTAAACATTGCAATTTGAGAAAAATTACACATAGATATCCTAAATTTTTCTTAAAGTTTATGCAGAAATTTTATGTAAAAAGCTCAATGCACCTGAGGGGCATCGTTTAATTTGTGAAATTATTTTCTCATGAGAGGATGCTTCTAAATTGATCCAAGGTAAAATAGAAGTACTAAATACTTCAGATAATCCATTGGCGCAATGCTCTGCATGAATACATTTAGTCGGGTTGAAATTTACTGTTAATTCACCGTTTACACATTTATAATTCCCCATAACTTCTTATTTAATAATTGAGTAAAATACCAATAACATCGATAAAAGTATAAAATATATCGATTAAATGCAAATAAACGGTAATATTTAAAAATAAATTAACATTTATCAATAAGTGATAGTTTTTTTGGATTATGTAAAAATTTGTGAATAGTATTGATTAATTTTGTGAGTAACTAAAAATTAATCAATACTAAATATTATGAAAAAACTAATGATGCTCGTTTTTGTTTTTGCATTTACATTAACTGTAAATGCTCAAGTTAAAACACCTCAAGCAAGTACCTCACAAACTATTACTCAAACCGTTGGATTAACTAATATTGAGCTCTCTTATTCAAGACCATCGATGAAAGGAAGAACGATATTTGGTAATTTAGTTCCATATAGCGAATTATGGAGAACAGGAGCAAATGCAAATACAACAATTTCATTTGACGAAAATGTAATGATTGGTGGGAAAATTATAAAAGCAGGTACCTATGCTATTTATACAAAACCCAATATGACATCTTGGGAGGTTTATTTTTATTCGGATGCATCAAATTCGGGAACTCCGAAAAAATGGGATTCTGAAAAAGTAGTAGCAACTGTAAAAGCTAATGTAGTTCCATTGTCTTTTAAAATTGAAACGTTTACCCTACAAATCGATGATATTACGAACGATTCTGCTAATTTAGGTATGATGTGGGAAAATGTATATGTAGCTGTTCCAATACGTTTTATGACGGATAGCCAAGTAACACAAAATATTGCGTCCGTAATGAATGGTCCTAATTCGGGAGATTACTACACATCGGCCGTTTACTATTTAAATACAGATAAGGACATTGATAAAGCTAAAATGTGGATTGATAAGGCAATTGAAATGAGTGAAAACCCAGCTTTTTGGTATTACAGACAACAATCTTTAATTTATGCCAAATATGGAGATAAAAAAGGGGCTATAAAAGCGGCTAAAGAATCATTAAAATTAGCTAAAGAGGCCGGGAATAACGATTATGTAGCTCTTAACACAGAGTCAATTAGTATTTGGGAAGGTAAGAAAACGTTAAACAAATAGGTTTTACACTATTAATTTCTAAAAAAGCAGCTAATTAATTAGCTGCTTTTTTTTATAATTCATCATTTTTTTCTTCTTGGCCATTAATCATTAAAAAGGCCTTTAAAAATCCATCTAGATCTCCATTGAGTACTGCATCTACATTTCCAGTTTCATGAGCAGTTCTTACATCTTTAATAAGCTTATAAGGATGAAGGACATAGTTTCTTATTTGTGATCCCCATTCAATAGCCATCTTACCAGATTCAATTTCATTTCGCTGTGCTTGTTGCTTTCGCAATTCAATTTCATACAATTGCGACTTTAGCATTTGCATCGCTTTTTCTCTATTTTCTAATTGAGACCTAGTTTCAGAATTATGAATCATAATACCTGTAGGAGTATGTGTTAATATTGCTTTTGTCTCTACTTTATTTACATTTTGTCCACCAGCACCACCACTTCGAGCAAATGCCCAGGAAATATCTGAAGGATTGATGGATATTTCAATCGCATCATCCACTAAAGGATATACATAAACGGAAGCGAAACTTGTATGTCTTTTTGCATTGCTATCAAAAGGGGAGATGCGCACCAATCTATGAACACCATTTTCTCCTTTTAACCAACCAAAAGCATATTCGCCATCTATTTCTATCGTTACGGTTTTAATACCAGCAACATCACCAGACTGAAAGTTTAGTTCTTTGACGTTAAGATCATGTTTTTCTGCCCACATTAAATACATTCGCATTAACATTTCTGCCCAATCACAACTTTCGGTACCACCTGCACCTGCTGTAATTTGTAAAACAGCACTAAGGTGATCACCTTCTTCACTTAGCATATTCCTAAACTCTAAAGTTTCAATAGCAGTCAATGCTTCATCAAATCGTTTTTGTACTTGGTCAGGGCTTCCTTCTCCTTCTTTAAAAAACTCATAAAGTATTTCTGTATCGTCGGTTAATGCTTCTGCATTGTTAAAGTCGCTAATCCAATTCTTTTTAGTACGAAGCATTTTCATAAAAACTTCCGCTTCTTTTGGATGGTCCCAGAAATTCGGATCGTATGTTTTTTCTTCGTCGTTAGCGATTTCTATTTGCTTGCCAGCAACGTCAAAGATACCTCCTTAACGCATCCAGGCGCTTTCTGAGATCATTAAGTTGATCTGTTGTTATCATATCTAAAGCCCAAAATTTGGGAGTATATTAATTAATAGTTAATAATTAGTAAATATATAATTTAACAACTCATATTAAATGAAAATTCCGATATTTTTTATAGATTTAAAAAATCATATTTTTATAAGACGAATTGGTGATTTTTTTGCGTTTAAAGAAATAAAAGGTCTCTAAAACTTACTGATTAAACAAAAAAATAAACCAATAAACAATAGTAAATATTTTGACATTACAATGCTTGTTGATGATAAACTTAGAAAATAACTAAATAGATACAGCCATGAAATATCCGATTCTTTGTTTCCTTTTCTTTTTTGGATTCAATTCAGTTCACGCGCAATTTTTAGCAGAAAAAAAAGACTTAAAAATATTTAATGGTTTTTTTAATTTTCATTATTCTGAATCCGAGGGTGAGATTTATCTTGAAGTAGATAAATTAAATACTGAATTTTTATATGCTCATTTCCTTGCCACAGGAATGGGATCGAATGATATTGGATTGGATCGAGGTAAAATCGGTGATGGAGTAATTGTGAAGTTTATTAAAAGTGGGAATAAAATATTGTTAATTCAGCCAAATCAAGACTTTAGAGCGATTACTAACAATGAGTTAGAAAAAAAATCCATTAAACAAGCTTTTGCTGAGTCGGTGTTATTTGGTTTCCAAATAAAAGAAATTATTGATGATACTTATATAATCGATTTGACACCTTTTTTAATGCAAGATGCTCATCGCGTAACCAATCGCTTAAAAAAAGCAAAAGAAGGGGTTTATAAATTAGATAAAACAAGAAATGTTTTATGGATGGAAAACACAAAAGCCTTCCCTAAAAATGTAGTCTTTGAATCCTTGCTTACATTTGTTGGAGAACCAACTGGCAAAAATATTAATCCAGTTACACCAGATGAAACTGCAATTTCTGTAATTCAACATTATAGTTTTGTCGCTTTACCCGATCATAATTACAGCCCTAGAGTATTTGAGACCAGGTGCGGTTCTTTTCCAATGGAATACATGGATTATGCGACACCTATTTGGGAGCCCATTAAAAAACGATTTATTTATAGGCATCGTTTAGAAAAGAAAAACCCTGACTTGGCGGTATCTGAAGCAGTTGAACCTATCATTTATTATTTGGATTCAGGAACACCGGAACCCATTCGTTCGGCTTTATTAGATGGAGCTAGTTGGTGGAATCAAGCATTTGAGACCATTGGTTATAAAAATGGCTTTCAAGTAAAAATGCTACCAGAAGGTGCTGATCCCTTAGACCTTCGTTATAATTTAATACAATGGGTACATCGTTCTACAAGAGGTTGGAGTTATGGAAGTACAATAAGTGACCCTAGAACTGGAGAAATTATAAAGGGACATGTTAGTCTGGGTAGTCTTCGCATCCGACAAGATTTTTTAATTGCTCAGGCATTGATGAATCAACCTTTTGCAGAAAGAGACGATAATTACGAGCCTATGTTATCTATGGCATTAGCTCGAATTAGGCAACTAGCAGCACACGAGGTAGGTCATACCTTAGGATTTGCTCATAATTTTGCAGCAAGTCCAACCAATAGATCTAGTGTGATGGATTACCCGCATCCTACTTTAACCTTAAAAAATGGTGAAATTGATTTTTCCAATGCTTACGATACTGGAATTGGAGACTGGGATAAGGTAACAGTTGCTTATTCTTATAGTGATGTGCCGAAAGGGATGGAAGAAAAAAAATATTTGAGAGGAATCTTAACCAATGCATTTATTAATGGTTTACAATATATTTCAGATGCCGATGCGCGTCCACAAGGGAGCGCTCACGGAAAAGCTCATTTATGGGATAATGGTGAAAATATTTCTGAAGAATTGGAGTCTGTTTTAGCCATAAGAAATCAAGCCATAGAAAATTTTTCTATCGATAACATTAGAAATGATGAACCCTATACTGTTTTAGAGGATGTATTTGTACCCTTGTATTTTTACCATCGCTATCAAACTGAAGCTGCCGTAAAAAGTATTGGAGGTTTAAATTATAATTACGCTGTAAAAGGTAGCGGTGGAGTTGTGGTAGAAGTGATTTCTAAAAAAGAACAAGAGCAGGCTTTAAAATCGGTCTTAAAAACAATATCCGTTCAAACGTTACTAATCCCGGAAGCTAAATTAAAATTATTTCCACCAAGAGCGATGGCTTACCAAAGGACTAGAGAATCTTTTAAAAGTAATACCAATGTTGCGTTCGATGCTTTAGGTGCGGTTGCTACTGCTAGTGATATGACATTGCGATTATTGCTAAACCCTGAACGTGCTAATAGGTTAGTGGAGCAGCATGCAATTTCAGAAAAAAATTTAGGACTTGATGGTGTTTTAAACCCATTAATTGACCATTGTTTTAAAATTAAAATGAATACTAGTTATGAAGAAGAAGTTTGTAATACCATACAATATCGGCTATTGCAAAACCTATTTAATTTAATTTCTTCAACTAAATCTATTGCACAAGTTAAAGCCATTGCCAATAAAAATCTGGATGATTTAACTTCATTGTTAAATGATGATGATAGTACTTTTAATAAACAATTATTAAGAGAAATAAATGAATATAGAAAGCATCCTGAAAAATTTAAAACCTTTAAAACACCAAAAATTCCCGATGGCAGCCCCATAGGAAGTTTTCAATGTTCAATTCAATAAAATATAAAAAAACATGAAATATATTTTAGTAATTATTTTTGTATGGACTAGTATAGGAGTGCATGCTCAACACGAAAAAAAACACGTAGATCATTTAGTTGCTAAATTCACAAAAAGTTTGGAAGCTAGAAATATAACGAACTACATGTATATGTATGAATATTGCGATGGGATTATCGATGTTTTTAAATTATCTGATGGCACTAGTTGTTCTTCAAAAGGAACCTATTATGAAGTGTATGTTTTTTGGAATGAAGACAATCGATCTTTAGTTAAAAAAATTGATAATTGTGGAATATTTTTTGCATTACCAATAAATAATATAAATATTTTAAATTATATTTCAACAAATATTCAACAACTTCAAGAGCAGTTAAAACAATACGAAGTGGAGGCTACTGAAAACGAAGTAGTAGAAGATATTTCCATTCATCCCTGTCAAACGATGTTTCAATTTAATGTTGATGATCAATCCTTTGGTCAAACTTATAATTTGTTTCAATTAACAACAGATGCTTCCAACAAAAATATTAATTTTGACTATAATAATAATTTGAAGATTGTCGCACTTGAAAATCTTTTGAATAAAGAAATTCAATTGATCGAATCCAAGTTTAGACGAGAATTATAGGATAAAAAATATGGCTACTATGACAATAGATTTGCGAAGTGATACAGTTACTAAGCCTACTCAAGGTATGCTTGATGCGATAATGACCGCTCAAACTGGAGATGATGTTTATAAGGAAGATCCATCTGTTAATGAATTGGAAAGAAGGTTTGCCGAAAAATTTGGTATGGAAACTGCTTTGTTTTTTCCAACAGGTTCTATGTCTAATCAAGCAGCTATAAAATTGCACACCCAACCAGGAGATCAATTAATTTGTGATAAATGGGCCCACGTTTATAATTATGAGGCCGGTGGTGCTGCTTTTAATAGTGGAGTTACTTGTAATTTAATTGATGGAGAACGTGGAATGATAACTGCAAAAGCAATTGAAGCGGGGATCAGTCCAATTTCAAATTATCACACCGCAAATACAACTTTAGTTTGTTTAGAGAATACCACCAATAAAGGAGGTGGAGCTTGTTATGATTTTAATGAATTTAAAAAAGTAAGACAGGTTTGTACTGATTATGGATTGGGCTTGCACCTAGACGGTGCTCGATTAATGAATGCTATTGTTGCAAAAAATGAAGATCCTAAAGATTATGGTAAGACCTTCGATTCTATTTCAATTTGTTTAAGTAAGGGCTTGGGTACTCCTATGGGAACCATTTTATTAGGGACTAATGACCTTATGAAGCGGTCGATAAGAATTCGTAAAATATTAGGAGGAGCAATGCGACAAATAGGTTTTATGGCCGCAGCGGGTTTATATGCATTAGACCATCAAGTAGACCGTTTAGCATTGGACCATTACAAGGCAAAAGAAATAGCAAGAACATTGGAGGGAGTTTCTTTTGTGAAAAATGTAGAACCTACAGAAACCAATATTGTTATTTTTAATGTAGTGGATGATTTATCAAAAGACAAGTTTGTAAACGATATGCTGCTCCAGCACATTAAAATTAGTGATATGGGTCAGGGAAAATTGCGAATGGTAACTCATTTGGATTATTCAGATGCGATGCATGAAATCGTATTAGAAGCCATTAATAATTATCAGTTTTAGAACAGATCCATTCCGAAACTTCTCGATATTATTTTTCTAAAGGCAAGATCGAACCTGTTTTGTTAATTTCATTAACTTGGGCTTCATTTAGTAAAATCATAACCTTTGTAAAACTTTCAACCAAATAACAATATTTAAATTTAAACAGAATGAGTATATTGTAATCGAACTCATTAATAAATTCAAGATGAAAAAAACAATCATTATTTCGATGGTAAGCCTTATTTTTGCCACTTCTTGTAAAAACGAAGAACATTCAAAAAAAAATATGGATATAAAAGCTCCAAAAGCAGAAAAGATTGAAAAGCATTTAGAAAAGCATGGTGATGTAAGAATCGATAATTACTATTGGTTAAATCAGCGTGAAAATGAAGAGGTAATAGATTACTTGGAACGTGAAAATGATTATTACGAAAAGAAAACAGCTCATACCAATGATTTTCAAAAGGATTTGTTTGAGGAAATGAAAAGCCGAATCAAGGAAGATGATGAATCGGTACCTTATAAATATAACGGCTATTATTACATTACAAAATTCGAAACAGGAAAGGATTATCCAATTTATACCCGTAAAAAAGATAGCTTGGGAGCCGCTGAAGAATTATTGTTTAATGTAAATGAGATGGCTGAAGGACATTCGTATTATAGTTTATCTGGTTTAAATGTCAGTCCTGATAATACAAAGGTTTCATTTGGAGTTGATACCCTAAGCAGAAGAAATTATACCATTTATATAAAGGATTTACTAACCGGAGAATTATTGGATGAAAATATTCCACTTACCACTGGTGGCGCTACTTGGGCAAATGATAATGAGACATTATTTTATACTAAAAAAGAGGAAAAAACATTGCGTTCAAATAAAATATTTAGACATCGTTTAGGTTCTTCATCAGAAAAAGATGAGTTAATATTTACAGAAGATGATGATACATTTGGAACATTTGTTTACAAGACAAAGTCTGATAAATTTATTGTGATTGGTAGTTATAGTACACTAACATCGGCATATAGAATTCTGAATGCTGATACTCCTTTTGATGAATTTAAAGTATTTCAGCCCAGGGTGAGAGGTTTGGAATATACTATTTCTCATTACGACGATTCCTTTTATGTACTAACCAATAAAGATGGAGCCACTAATTTTAAATTAATGAAGACTCCAGATACCCAAACAACGATGGATAATTGGGTGGATATGATCCCACATCGCGAAGATGTACTATTAGAAGACATAGAAATTTTTAAAGATTATTATGTGATTTCTGAGAGAAAAAACGGATTGACTCAAATTAAAATTGTGGCCTGGGACGGAACAAATGAATATTATTTGCCTTTCGAAAACGAAACCTATACCGCATATTCATCTGTAAATCCAGAATTTGATTCTAAGGTACTTCGTTATGTTTATAACTCCCTAACAACTCCTTCATCCATCATTGATTATAATATGGAAACGAAAGAACAAACAATTCTGAAAGAAGCGGTGGTTTTAGGAGGAGATTTTGATAAAAACAATTACGATTCCAAAAGAGTATGGGCCACTGCAGAAGATGGTACCAAAATACCTGTTTCTATGGTCTATAGAAAAGGAATGAAAATGAATGGAAAAAACCCCTTATTATTATATGCATATGGTTCATATGGTAGCACGGTAGATCCTTATTTTTCAACAGTTAGGCTAAGTTTGTTAGACAGAGGTTTTATTTTTGCTATTGCTCATGTTAGAGGTAGTGAGTATTTAGGCAGAAACTGGTATGAAGATGGAAAATTATTTAATAAGAAAAACACTTTTACAGATTTTGTAGATGTTTCAAAATATTTAATTGAAGAAAAATATACATCTTCAAATCATTTATATGCAAATGGAGGATCCGCAGGTGGTTTATTAATGGGTGCAATCACTAATATGGCTCCTGAACTCTATAATGGAGTTATAGCTGCAGTTCCTTTTGTGGATGTAACTACAACGATGCTTGATGACACCATTCCATTAACTACTGGAGAATACGACGAATGGGGAAATCCAAACGAAAAGGAATATTATGAATACATGACTTCATATTCTCCTTATGATCAAGTAAGGGCAAAGGCATACCCTAATCTACTAGTAACTACAGGTTTACATGATTCTCAAGTACAGTATTGGGAACCAGCGAAATGGGTTGCTAAGTTAAGAGATATGAAAACTGATGATAATTTATTATTGTTCCATATTAATATGGAAGCAGGTCATGGTGGTGCTTCTGGACGTTTTAATGCGTTGAAAAAATATGCTAGATCCTATGCTTTTTTATTAGATTTAGAAGGAATTAAAAACTAGTTAATATTTTTATTGTAAATTTGTATAGTTAAAAAGCAATGGTTTTTAATCATATCTTATAAAAGAGATGCCTCATATGAAAGAAGATTTAAATGTCTATGACAATACGTTAGCCCTTATAGGAAATACTCCTTTAATTAAGCTTAACAAAATTACTTCAAATTTTAAAGGAAACTTCTATGCAAAAGTAGAAGGTTTTAATCCAGGACATTCTTCTAAAGACAGAATTGCACTGTATATTGTTGAAGAAGCCGAAAGAAAAGGAATTTTGAATCCTGGCGATACTATTATTGAAACAACTAGTGGTAATACTGGTTTTAGTTTAGCGATGGTAAGTATTATAAAAGGGTATAAATGTATACTCGCGGTAAGTTCAAAATCATCTCCAGATAAAATTGACATGCTTAAAACAATGGGAGCAGAGGTTTATGTTTGCCCGGCTCATGTTCCTGCTGATGATCCAAAATCGTATTACGAAGTAGCTAAGAGATTACATAAAGAAACAAAAGATTCTATATATATCAATCAATATTTTAATGAATTAAATATTGAAGCACATTACAATTCTACAGGTCCAGAAATTTGGAAACAAACAGAAGGTAAGATTACTCACCTAGTTGCATGCAGTGGCACGGGTGGTACAATATCTGGAATTGCTCGTTATTTAAAAGAACAAAGTAGTGAGGTAACTATTATTGGTATTGATGCATACGGTTCAGTGCTAAAAAAATACCATGAAACCAAAGAATTTGACAAAGGTGAAATATACCCTTATCGAATTGAAGGATTGGGTAAAAACTTAATTCCATCTGCAACAGATTTTGATCAGATTGATCGTTTTGTAAAAGTAACTGATGAAGGAAGTGCTCATGCCGCCAGAGAAATTGCTAGTAATGAAGGATTATTTGTTGGGTATACAAGTGGAGCTACCATCGAAGGTTTAAAAATACTTAATAAGGAAGAGGTTTTTGATAAAGACAGTGTTGTCGTAGTCGTTTTTCCTGATCATGGCTCCCGTTATATGAGTAAAGTATACAGTGATAAATGGATGGAACAACAAGGCTTTTTTGACAATAAAAAAACAGATGTTTCAGAAATTAACTACGTGAAATAATATATTAATTATATAAATAATTATAAAGCCACTATCTATAGTGGCTTTTTTGATGTCAATTTCTTACAAAAAAGTTGATGGTCATATAGTAAAAAAGCAGTATTTTTGTAAACACACTTAAACTTACTAAAATGGCGAAAGATTTATTCGATAAGATACATAAGAGCAAGGGGCCTTTAGGAAAATGGGCAGAAGTAGCGGAAGGTTATTTTGTGTTTCCTAAATTAGAAGGACCAATTTCTAACCGCATGAAATTCCAAGGGAAAGAAGTAATTACTTGGAGTATCAACGATTATCTTGGATTAGCAAATCACCCAGAAGTAAGAAAAGTGGATGCTGAGGCAGGTATTAAATATGGTTCTGCTTACCCAATGGGTGCTAGAATGATGAGTGGTCATACAGACCTTCATGATCAATTACAAGATGAGTTAGCAGAATTTGTAAATAAAGAAGCTGCTTATTTATTAAATTTTGGCTACCAAGGAATTGTATCTTCTATTGATGCTTTAGTTTCAAAAGACGATGTAATTGTCTATGATGTTGATGCGCATGCATGTATTATAGATGGAGTTCGTTTGCACTTAGGAAAGCGTTTTACTTATAAGCATAATGACTTAGAGAGCATTGAAAAAAATCTTCAACGAGCTACTAAAATGGCGAAAGTAAGTGGTGGAGGTATTCTATTAATTTCAGAAGGAGTTTTCGGAATGCGTGGAGAACAAGGAAGATTAAAAGAAATTGTTGCTCTTAAGAAAAAGTATAACTTTCGATTGTTTGTAGACGATGCGCACGGTTTTGGTACCCTAGGTAAAACTGGAGCTGGAGCTGGAGAAGAACAAGGAGTGCAAGACGATATTGATATCTATTTTGCAACCTTTGCAAAGTCTATGGCGAGTACAGGTGCTTTTATTGCTGCTGAAGAAGAAATAATCAACTACTTAAAATACAATATGCGTTCACAAATGTTTGCTAAATCTTTGCAAATGCAGTTAGTAGTTGGAGCATTAAAACGTTTGGATATGTTGCGTACGATGCCAGAGTTAAAAGACAAGCTCTGGGAAAATGTAAGAGCATTACAAGGAGGTCTTAAAGAAAGAGGATTTGACATCGGAACTACACAATCTTGTGTAACTCCTGTTTATCTTAAAGGCTCTGTACCTGAAGCTATGGCATTGGTAAAAGATTTACGCGAAAATCATGGAATTTTCTGTTCTATTGTTGTGTACCCAGTAATTCCGAAAGGACTTATATTATTGCGTATGATTCCAACAACTACCCATACTTTAGAAGATGTTGATTTAACATTAAAGGCGTTTTCAGCAATAAGAGAACGATTAGAAAATGGTACTTATAAAAGACTTTCTGCTGCAGTTGCTGCTGCTTTTGGAGAGTAGTTTTTATTTATTTTGGTTCTATAATAAGAAAAATTGCAGTGCTGTCACCAATATTTAGTACTTCATGCCATTTGGTGCCTTTACTGTTAAAGTAACTGCCAGTTTCCACCTTAATTTCTCTTGTACCCGTGGTGTCTTTTATTCTAAAAGTACTTCCAGCAAGAGTATATCCAAAGTGTGGTAGGTGAAAATGACGTTCATGACCAACACCAGGAGCAAAAGTACATTTTAGGATTCTTTGCGATGTGTTATCTTCTAATAATTCGCACACACTTTCTCCTTTCCATCCTGCAATTAATGGATCTGGAAGTGATGAGTCCGGTTTACAGGAAATAAAAAATAGCACCAAATAAATTAAGTAAATCTGTTTTTTAAAAAACATCTGTATGTGTTATAGTTGAATTCTGAAAGTACTTCGTTCCTTATGTTTTACAGGACTGTTATCCTTCCATAATTGCTGTACAGCAATATTTTCTTCAAGTTCAGGATTGGTTTCTGTTTGAACAATTCCTTTTTTCCTGAAAATAGCACCCATTTCTTCAAATATTATTGCCGTAACCCCTTTTCCTTGATATTCTGGATCAACCCCAATCAAATAAAATGCAGCCGTATCATTCTTTTTTTGAGCCATCATTAAATGATACCATCCAAAAGGGAATAAAGAACCATTAGCCTTTTTTAACGCTTTTGAAAATGAGGGCATTACTATGGAGAAGGCGATTAAATTTTTATTTTTATCCAAAATACAAGTAATGTATTCTGGATTGATAAAATTAAAATATTTTTCTTTATAATGATCTATTTGGTATTGTTGTATAGGAACAAAAGTTTGCAGTGAATTATAAGTTTTATTTAATAATTCAAACATGTCATCTACATAAGGTAATATGCTTTTCTTTTTTTTAAATCGAATTACTTCTAAACTATATTTCTCTTTAATAATACTTGAAAATCTTTTAACTTTAGCAGAAGTTTCACTGGGATTATACAATTTAAATTCTACCCAAGTTGCTTGTTTTTCAAAACCTAAAGACTTTAAATGTGCTGCATAATAGGGGTATTGATACCAGGTGATCATTGTATTTAATTCCTCATAGCCATAGGTTAAGATTCCGGCTTTTTCCATATTAGAAAAACCGACAGGGCCCTCTGCATATTCAAGATTGTTCTCTTTGCCAATATCGTATGCCTTTTGCAATAATGCTTTGGTTACGGCTATGTCATCAATCATATCTAACCAACCAAATCTCACTTTTTTCTTCCGGAGTTCGTTGATTTCAATATGATTAATAATAACCGCAATGCGGCCCACAATTTTACCTTCTTTATAAGCTAGAAAATAAGTTGCTTCTGCATTTTTAAAAACAGGGTTATTAACCTTATCTAAAGTTTCCATCTCATCCTTGGTGAGTGGTGGTACCCAGTATTTGCAATCTTTATATAAATCGAAAGGAAATTTTACGAATTGTAATAATTTCTTTTTCGATGTTATTTCTTTTACGTCAATCATAAAATATTAATGCTAATTTAATCCATCATCTTCTGTATCTAGATTATTTTTTCGTTTACTTTTTTTATTCTTTGTTTTCTTTTTCGTGCTATTTTTTTCCTTTTTTTTCTTTTCTCTACCAGCCTTGCCTTTATCTTCTATATATTCATCTTTTTTATGCATGTCAAATCTATAAGAAACACCAAATCTACCATATAATCTAGACGGAGTGTCTTTAAAATTTAATAAGATAGATGCATCTATTTGAAAATTTTTATTTACTAAATAGGTGGCACCACCCCTAAATAGTTGATCTGCATAAAAATCACTTTTTATCCCTTGATTTTCTATAAAAGCAGCTAGTTTGGCATTGAATGTATGTGTTAAGGTTAAAATATAAGAATAGGATTTTTCATCCAGTGTAAATCGTTCACCGATAAGATTGATGACAAAAACCCAACTTCCCCAATTGTTCTGAGTCGCAATCGCAACTGTTGGGCTTATCTCCATTCCAGTTTCTACCTCTTCATTAAATAGAGTTAATTGAGTGTCAGGAATATGGGTTAAAGGGTTATCTGCTTGATCAAAATTTGCTCCAGCATAAATAGACATAGCTGGAATTAAATCCTTCCAGTGAAAACCATTATTAGCTTTCCAACTATATAGATTTGGTTTTTCTAAAGCTTTTTTACGATAGGGATCAAAAAATAAATATTTTGCTCCTAAGGTATTAGAGTTAAAATTACGTTCGGTATAAGTGCTTTGACTTTCTAACAATGTTTTTGAATTGGACTGATAGGCCCCAATTAAACTAATTTCTAATTCTTCTTTCCAGACTCCATATCTTATTTCATAATCAATAATAAAAGCGCTGGTTTCTGTATTTAAAAGGGAATGCTCTTCCTTACCCAACCCAAAACCTGCTTCAAATTGAAGGATTTGTTTACCTACCGAAAAAGCTCCTTGAGAGAAACCAGGTCTGTTGGAGTTGATCGTCTCCGTATATTGAGCAAATAGAGATAAATAACTGAATAATAAAAGAAAAAATATTCCAGTTTGTTTAATTTTCATAGGATATTCGGTTAAACTCAAAGATATAAATTTATCATTTATTTAATAGTAGTTTTTCTTAAATTATATATTCTATTTGTATTTTTGAGCATACTTTAATGATTGCTATGAATTCCTTTTTACAAACGATATTAATTATACTTCTGGTATACTATGGTTTAAAAATTGTTTTTAAATTTTTTAAGCCATATTTGATAAAATATATTGCAAAAAAAGCGAGTGATCGCTTCGGGCAACCTTTTGGGAATGATCCTTTTAATAATACTTCTAGAAAAAAAGAGGATGACGGAGCAATTAGTATTGATAAATCAAATGCAAACACAAAAACATCCAATCCTAAAGTTGGTGAGTACGTAGATTATGAAGAGCTGGAGTAACTATAAATATGTTCTTATCTTATTTATTTAAAGGAACTGCATAATTTTTCATAAATTACCCATTTATTATTTAAAATACATGATGCAGCGTTTATATAAATTTCTTCCCCATTTTATTGTTTTAGTTTTATTTGTGATCATTTCTTTGGCCTATTTTAGTCCAGTATTGCAAGGGAAAAAAATTTTTCAAAGTGATATTGTTCAATATACTGGAATGGCTAAACAGCAAAATGATTTTAGAAAATCAACTGGTAAAGAAACATATTGGACCAATGCTGCTTTTGGAGGAATGCCAACCTATCAATTAGGAGCGAAATATCCACACAACTACATTAAGAAATTAGACCTTAGGCTCCGGTTTTTACCTAGACCTGCGGATTATTTATTTCTGTACTTTATTGGGATGTATATTTTGTTTTTAGTTTTAAAACTAGATTATAAATTGGCATTCGTAGGTGCTTTAGCATTTGGGTTTTCCACCTATTTAATAATTATTTTGGGAGTTGGTCATAATGCTAAAGCCCATGCAATTGCCTATATGCCATTGGTATTAAGTGGAATATTATTAGCATTAAGAGGCAATTATTTAAAAGGATTTATACTAACTACAATTGCCATGGCTTTGGAATTGGTTGCCAATCACTTTCAAATGACTTATTATTTATTATTAGTAGTCTTAGTCATAGGTCTAGTTTATATGATCGACTCCTATAAAAAGAAAAAATTACCTATCTTTTTTAAAGGTGTAGGTGTTTTAGTGGTGGCGGTTGTTTTTGCTATTGGTCTTAATGCTACCAATATATTAGCAACCAAAGAATATGCCGACACGTCAACTCGTGGAAAAAGTGAATTGACTATCAACTCTGATGGAAGTTCTAAGGAAGCGAATAAAGGCCTAGATTATGATTATATAACAGAATATAGTTATGGAAAATTAGAAAGTTTTAATTTATTTATTCCAAGATTTATGGGAGGAGGCTCATCAGAACCTTTACCGGATAACCCTAAATCAATGAATGCTATTATGCAATTGGGTGCTTCTCCACAGGAGGCAAATCAAATTTTAAATCAAGTGCCTATGTATTGGGGAGATCAACCCATTGTTGCTGCACCTGCTTATATAGGAGCTATTATTGTTTTCTTGGCAATTCTTGCTTTGTTTTTAATTAAAGGCAAATTAAAATGGTGGTTAGTTACAGGTATTATATTGAGCTTACTCTTATCTTGGGGTAAAAATTTCAGCATACTCACCGACTTTTTTATTGAATACATTCCATTATATAATAAATTTAGGGCAGTTTCATCGATACAGGTATTATTAGAATTATTAATGCCTATACTAGCTATTTTAGGCCTGCAACAGTTCTTTTTTAATAGCTCTATAACCTCCGAAAAAAAGAAAAAAACCTTATTATATGCTAGTGGGATTAGCACTGGAATAGCTGTTGTATTTATCTTGTTTAAATCGATATTATTTGATTTTTCCAGTCCTTATGATTCCTATTTTATAAAGGATTTAGGTCCTGATTTTGTGGACGCTATGAAAGAAGACCGGATGACTTTATTCACTAATGATGCCATTCGATCATTAGTTTTGGTTGTTTTGTCTGCCGGAGTTTTATGGTTTTTCTTGAAAGCAAAATTAAAACAAGGAACAGCGATCGCATTATTTGCATTATTAATTTTAATCGATTTGGTTGGGGTTGATAGGCGTTATGTAAATAGCGATGATTTTGTAGTAGCAAGAGTTATGACGCATCCTTTTCAGGAAAATTTTGCAGATAAAGAAATTTTAAAAGATACAGATTACTTTCGTGTATACGATGTTACTTCAAGCCCTTTTAATAGTGGGCGAGCAAGTTTTTATCACAATGCTTTGGGAGGATATCACGCTGCAAAACCTGCTCGTATTCAGGATGTCGATAATTTTTATTTAAGTAAGGGTGATCTTGGAATTTTAAATATGATGAATGTTCGATATATCATTACTAAAGGTAAAGGTGGTACAAAAGTTCCTCAACGCAATCCCTATGCAAATGGACCAGCTTGGTTTGTAGAAAATGTAATGATCGCTGAAAACGCAAATGAAGAGTTGTTATTGCTTGATAGTTTAGATACAAAAAGAACCGCTATTATTCATCAAGAATTTTCCCAAAAATTACCTTTGGAAAATATAGAACGAGACTCGACAGCAACTATAAGCTTAAAGAGTCATGCTCCTAATTATTTGGTATATGAATCCTCCACGGTATCTCCACAATTAGCACTTTTCTCTGAAGCTTATTATTCAAACGGTTGGAACGCCTATTTAGATGGTCAACCAGTAACACATTTTAGAGCTAATTATCTGCTGCGTGCTATGAAAATACCAGAAGGTAACCATACCATTGAATATAAGTTTGAACCTGCAGTTGTTGCCATAGGAAGTAAAATTTCTTTAGCGACTAGCGCATTGTTTTTATTGGTATTGCTAGGGGCTATATTTTATAATTATAGAAAAAAAGAAACGCTCATCAATGAATAATAAACCATGAAAAGAGCACTTGTCATTACTTATTATTGGCCACCAGCAGGAGGTCCAGGTGTTCAAAGATGGCTTAAATTTGTTACTTATTTTAAAGAATTTGGAATTGAACCTGTAGTTTTTATTCCGGATAACCCTCATTATCCATTGCAGGATAAAAGTATTGTTTCTGAAATACCTGAAGGAATAGAAATAATTAGGTTTCCAATTAAAGAGCCTTATGGATTTGCCAAAATATTTTCAAAAAAGAAAACAAACCAAGTAAGTAGTGGTATTATAACGAACAAGAATCAATCTGTTTTAGAAAAATTATTATTATGGATTCGAGGTAATTTCTTTATTCCAGATGCAAGGATAGGATGGGTAAAACCCGCTGTAGGCTTTTTGAAGGAGTATCTTGCTAAAAATGATATGGATATTGTTATAAGTTCAGGTCCTCCTCATAGTTTGCATTTAATTGGAATGGCATTAAAAGAGGAACTGGGAATAAAATGGGTAGCAGATTTTAGAGATCCTTGGACGACTATTCATTATCATCAATCACTTCGATTAAATAAAAGAGCTCAAAAAAAGCATTTAAAATTAGAATCTAAAGTATTAAATAATTCAGATTTAGTGGTGGTAACTAGCGCAAGAACTAAAAAAGAATTTCAAAAAATCACATCGGTACCTATCGAAGTTATTAGTAATGGATATGATATTTTAGAAAAAATAGAACCTAATTTAGATGCTCAATTTTCAATAGCACATATTGGTTCTTTATTAACCAATAGAAATCCAGAATTATTATGGGAAATTCTATCAGAATTAAAAGATGAAAACAAAGTATTTTCTAAGAATTTGCTTATTAAATTAGTAGGGGCAGTAAGCGAGGATGTTTTAGAAAGCCTCGCAGCTTTAGGATTAACAGAAAATTATAAAACCTTGGGCTATGTTTCACATCAGGAAGCTATTCAAATTCAACATGATGCACAAGTATTATTATTAGTTGAAATGGACAGTCCAGAAACTAAATCTATTATTCCTGGAAAATTGTTTGAATATGTTGCTGCAAATAGGCCCATTCTGGCTATAGGACCTGAAGGTAGTGATGTGGAAGGGATTATTAAAGAAACGAATACTGGAGTGTATTTTAAGTATACTGATAAAAAAAAGTTAAAACAACAACTACAACTTTATTACGAAGCCTATTTAAAAGCTAATTTAAATGTTAATTCTAAAAACATTGAAAAATACAGCAGAAGTGCATTGACTAAAAGTTTAAGTACGATATTATTAAATATTAAATAAAAAAACTCCATTATATAATTAACAGTATGTAAAATATAAGCTGAGAGTGTTGGTAATCGATAAAATAAATAGTGCGTAGAATTATAAAATCCGCCTTCAATTAATATGAAGACGGATTTTAAAAACTAACCAACCAAAAATTATTAACTTATGAAAAGTATACTATCTACTTTATATTAATATATTGTCAATCACCGTGCCGTAAAACATGTATATAAATGGTTTAGTATTTATTTAACAATAAATTTATCAGTTTTAATATGCAGTCCTTTGCTATAAACTTGATAAAAATAAAGTCCGTTTTCATAGTCCATAGAATTGATGATGTAATTATTTGAAGAGATATTTTCAGTTTTAATTAATTGTCCCGAAATAGTATAAATTTTAATTTGGTCTATTTCAGCTTCGATTGGAAGTTGTAAAATAGATTTATTAATGACTGGATTTGGATAGAGAATAATACGATTCAGGTTAAATTTATCAATAAAAAGAATTGGAGGATCACATTGATTAAAGTCGTTAAAATAAGTCACATTATTATTTTCTGAAAAACAAGTCATAGTGCTGTAAAAATCATAATTATATCCAAAGGGGACAAGACCGTTTGTTGAGCCTATACCTTCAATCCATTGTTCAAAATATCCAATGGGCTCTCCAAAGATATCATAGCCTTCTAAAGTGATAACTTTTCTATTTGCTCCTGCAATAAACGCTGTGTAAACTTCAATTATATGATAACTGCCGAGGGTACCACCACCTCCACCTAAACAAAAATAATCCTCTGTTAAAATAGCTCCAACTTCAAGATTTAAATCAATCATCACCTTTTCATCGTTTAAGTCTTCTTCAAAACTAAAAATCACACCATTTTCTTCTCTTAGTCTGCAATTTGTTAGTTCGCCATCACGATATATTTTTTTATATGTTTTTCCATTAATTATTTCTTCACCAAAAATCATTATACTATCAAGACCTACATAACCGCCGGACCAAAAAGACCAATGTACTATAGTCCAACTATTATTTTCATTTAATGTTGGTATTTGTGAATAAGAAATAAGTGAAATAAAATAAATAAGTATGGAAAGTCTCATAATTATGGGATTAATAGCAAAGTTGTAAAAATTTTACTTTTAAACTATGACAATAGTCAGTTTCCTATAATTTCTCAGATAAATAAGTTGCCGTATATGACTTTTTGTTTTTAGCAACTTCTTCTGGAGTACCTTGAATCATAAGTTTACCTCCTTTTTCTCCACCGTCTTTTCCTAAATCAATGATATGATCCGCACACTTAATTAAATCGATATTATGTTCTACAACGATTACCGTATGCCCTTTATCTAATAATGCGTAAAATGATTTTAATAACTTATTGATGTCATGAAAATGTAAACCGGTTGTAGGTTCATCAAATATAAAAAGTGTTTTTTCTTTGCTAGTTCCTTTTATTAAAAACGAAGCTAGTTTAATTCGCTGTGCTTCACCACCCGAGAGGGTAGAAGAGCTTTGTCCTAACTGAACATAACCCAAACCTACCTCTTGTAAGGGTTGCAATTTAGTAGTGATTTTTTTTTCACCATTAGTTTTGAAAAAAGAAATAGCATCATCTACCGTCATGTGTAAAATGTCATGAATGCTTTTATTATAAAAGTTAACCTCTAAAACTTCTTTTTTAAATCGTTTTCCTTTACAAGCATCACATTCTAAATGAACATCTGCCATAAATTGCATTTCGATCGTAATTTCTCCTTCACCTTTACACTTTTCACAACGTCCTCCATCTACATTAAATGAGAAATGTTTAGGCTTATAACCTCTAATGTCAGACAGTTTTTGGTTTGAAAATAAACTTCTAATGTCATCATATGCTTTTATGTAGGTCACTGGATTAGACCTGCTAGAGCGTCCAATTGGATTTTGATTTACAAATTCTACCTTTTTAATACTTGAATAGTCTCCTTCTAATTTGGTAAATTGTCCTGGCTTTTCGCCATAGCCTCCCACTGCTTTTAACATTGCTGGATATAGTATGTTCTTAACTAAGGTACTTTTTCCACTCCCAGATACTCCAGTTATAGCTGTAAAACAGCCTAAAGGAAATACTACGTCAATATTTTTTAAATTATTATGACGTGCGCCAATCAAACGAATACTATTTTTAGAAACTCTTCTTTTTGCTGGAACCTCAATGGTAAGTGTTCCGTTTAAATAGTTAGCAGTTAGTGAGTTTGATTTTAGTAATTTACTGTAATTTCCTGTAGCAACAACTTCACCACCAAAACTACCAGCCTCAGGTCCAATATCAATTATCTCATCTGCTGCTTTCATGATGTCTTCATCATGTTCCACAACTATGACTGTATTGCCTAAATCACGAAGCGATTTTAAAACTTCTATCAGACGTTCAGTATCTTTGGGATGTAAACCAATACTAGGTTCATCTAGTATATACATAGAACCCACTAGGCTACTACCTAAAGAAGTTGCTAAATTGATTCGTTGTGACTCGCCTCCAGATAAAGTATTTGATTTTCTATTTAATGATAAATAGCTAAGTCCTACATTACTTAAAAATTCCAATCGATTATTAATTTCTATCAATAGTCTTTTTGCAACTTTCTGATCATATTTGTTAAGTGCTAAATTATTGAAAAACACTTTTACTTTATCTAATGGTAATGCAACTAATTCTTGAATAGATACTCCGTTTACCTTCACATAACCAGCTTCTTTTCTTAGTCTTTTACCATTACAATTATTACATTTCGTCTTTCCTCTATAACGAGAAAGCATCACACGATTTTGAATTTTATAACTTTTAGAAGTTAAGTCTTGAAAGAATTCATTCAATCCCGTAAAGTGTTTATTACCTTCCCATACCAATTTTTTTTGTTCTTCTGAAAGTTCAAACCAAGGTTTGTGAATTGGGAAATCAAATTTATAGGCTGCATTTACAAATTGATCACGGTACCAACTCATGGACTCTCCACGCCAAGGAAAAACAGCATTTTCAAAAACGGATAATGCGGTGTTAGGAACCACTAATTCGTCATCAATACCAACAACATCTCCATAGCCTTCGCAAGTTTCGCAAGCGCCATAAGGATTGTTAAAACTGAATAAATGGACATTTGGAGTTAAAAATGTAATTCCATCTGCTTCAAAGCGATTGTTAAACTCTTTGGTCGAATTGTCGGATAAATTTTCAATATATAAGATTCCTTTTCCTTCAAAAAAAGCAATTTGAACAGCGTCTGCCAATCTATTGATGAAATCTTCATCATTTTTAGTAATGACTCGGTCTACCACTAAATGCATGGTTTTTGGAAGTGATTTTCCTTTTAATTCATCCAGTCTAAGAATGGTATTGTCTATCTTAATTCTTGCATATCCTTGTTGTAATAAGGCTAGTAATTTATTTTCAATAGCCCTTCCTTCTTCTAAATGAATAGGAGTGAGGAGGAGTAATTTTTCACCTTCTGGAAATTGTTTGATGTAGTTGATAACATCAGAAATAGTGTCTTTTTTTACTTCTTTACCGGAAATTGGAGAAATTGTTTTTCCAATACGCGTAAATAATAATTTTAAATAATCATAGATTTCTGTTGTGGTACCAACTGTAGATCTAGGATTTGTAGAGTTTACCTTTTGTTCAATTGCAATTGCAGGAGATATTCCTTTAATCGCATCTACTTTGGGTTTGTTTAGTCTTCCAAGAAATTGTCTTGCATAGGAAGATAAACTTTCTACATACCTTCTTTGACCTTCTGCATATAGGGTGTCAAATGCTAAACTTGACTTTCCGCTACCTGACAAGCCGGTGACTGTCTCTTATACACATCTGACGCTGCCGACGACTCCTTACGTGTAGATCT
>CAJXVL010000005.1 GCA_913061205.1 uncultured Flavobacteriaceae bacterium
GCATAAAGTATAAAGCTAACTGAATGTTTTGTTTTATTAAGTATATTTCAACACTTTTTTACTCATACCCTTTTATTTTTTAGCGGAAATCGTGATGTGCTTCGCAGTTCATTGCTGAAAAAGTATTCAAAAAATCAAGGCTTACGAAACTTTATTTAAATTTTTCATTCGATTTCTAAATTTCAGAAAACGCTAATGGTTTTATCGTTAATATTTTAATCCGTTTTGCTCAGACAGCCTGAAATTTTTAATGAAATACTCATTTTAAATTTTACGCTAAAGTTACGGTATGCCTTTTTCCTTCTATGACACCTAGTGCATTTATTGTTAAATGGCAGGTTTTAAAGCAAAATACTCGTCTTTGTAGGAATCTCATAATTAGGAGCGTCATCCTCGCGAACGTGGGGATCTCTTGACTGAGTATTACAGGGGTACTGTTGAAGTGATTGAAGATTGGTGAAAAAATAAAAAATTAAATCATTATCTCATTAATTAATTACCTCATCGTCTAATGAAATTGCTGTGGTATGCTTCACTTCACTAATCATAAATGTACTATGCGTGCTCCCAATATGATCAATTGATGTTAGTTTTTTAACCATAAACTCTCTAAAAGCTTCCATATCTTTTACTAATACTTTTAACAAGTAATCAAAGTCACCACTAATATGATAACATTCCAAGACTTCTTTTAATTGAGTTACTTCTTTTTCAAATTTAATTACATAATCTTTAGAATGTTGCACTAATTTAATATTACAAAAAGCAACAAAACCCAGGTTGATTTTGTTTTTATCTAACAAACAAACACTCTTTTTAATGACTCCTGTCCGTTCCAATTTTTTGATCCGTTCATAGACTGCTGTCACCGAAAGATTCAATTTCAAAGATAGTTGTTTGTTGGTTTGCTTACTGTCTTCTTGAAGGTATCCCAATAAATTCTTATCAATACTGTCTAATGCCATATGTTGATTTTTTTTCTAAATGAAATAATATTTTAAGCAATCTAATGAAATATATATTATTATTTTTAAATTTTATAGATTTATTATCTGATTTATACAATATCAATTGATTTTTAAACTACTAAATAGTATTTTTGATGTATCAACATAATAATAACAATATCATGAAAAACAAACCAGCTAATAAAATTCAAGACTTACAATACTTCGGTGAATTTGGTGGGGTAAATCCTTCCATTTCAGATTCTGCAACCTATACATTTCTTTCAGCAAAAACGATGCTTGATACTTTTGAAGGACAATCAGAAGGTTGTCATTTATATTCAAGACATACCTCACCGAGTAATTTATATTTAGGAGAAGCACTTGCTGCAATGGAATTTACCGAAACCGCTAATGTTGCTGGTTCTGGAATGGGCGCTATTACAAGTACTTTACTACACTTTTGTGGCGCTGGAGATCATATTGTTTCAAGCAGAACCATCTATGGAGGAACCTATGCATTCTTAAAAAACTTTGCTCCAAGATTTAATGTCAATACTCATTTTGTAAATATTACAAAATTAGAGGAGGTGGAAGCTGCTATTAATGAACATACAAAAGTTATTTATTGTGAAGCGGTTAGCAATCCCTTATTAGAAGTTGCAGATATTAGAGGATTGGCAGCGCTTGCAAAAAAACACAACTTAAAGTTACTAGTAGACAACACTTTTTCACCTATGATTATCTCTCCTCAAAAATTAGGAGCAGATGTGGTGCTACATAGTTTAACAAAATTTATTAATGGTACCAACGATACTATGGGAGGTGTTGTTTGTGGCTCTCAAGAATTAATTAATGCAATGCGCAGCGTTATTGATGGTTCAGCAATGCTTTTAGGCCCTACTTTAGATAGTGTAAGGGCAGCATCAATTTTAAAAAATATGCGCACGCTTCATATTCGGATAAAACAGCACAGTAAAAACGCAGGTTATTTAGCAGAAGGCTTTGAAAAATTAGGATTAAAAACCGTATATCCAGGTTTAGCTTCACATCCGAGTCATGAATTGTTTAAAAGCATGATGAATGAAGAATATGGTTTTGGTGGCTTGCTAACTCTTGATGTTGGTTCCCTTGCCAAAGCAAATGAATTAATGGAAATGATGCAACAGGAAAACTTGGGATATCTTGCAGTAAGTCTAGGTTTTTACAAAACACTGTTCTCTGCTCCAGGGTCTTCTACATCTAGTGAGATACCAGAAGATGAACAAGCAGAAATGGGTTTAACAGATGGCTTAATTCGTTTCTCTATCGGTTTGGATAATGACATCGAACGTACTTTTCAAACGATGCTAGCCTGTATGAAAAAACTTGGTATTTTATAGATTGAAATAAAATAAAATAAAAAACCTGCAACATAAATTGCAGGTTTTTTTATTTGAAGAATAATGAAAGTATTCTAAATTATTTAACTATTAATTTACTTGTTTTATAGGCAGTAGTTGACTGTCCTCCCATTCTAACATAATAAATACCCGCAGACATGCTTGTCATATCAATATTTAACCTGTATACATTATCGAATTTAGGAACTCTTTTATTAAAGGCAACTCTTTGACCTAACGTATTATAAATCGCTAGAAAAACACCCTCTTGATAATTGGTCATTAATGTGGCAACAAATTGATTATTTTCTGAAGAAGTTATAATTAAACTTGAATTGTTTATTTCATAATCTCCTACTCCTAAAGAACCAATATTTGCAGTATAATCTTCTGTTTCACCAAATGCAATATTTTCACAAGCATCACTTGAAACAGGTCCTGTCCCACTTGCTTTAGCTCTCATTAAATGTTCTCCAATTTCAGCATTAGCAGGAACTATTAAATCCATAGTTTCTGTATAAGCTCCACTTCCTTGTCCAGCAGCAAAATGATAATTATCAACAACAACTTCATCAGAAGTCAATAATGAATCGTCATTAAAATCAATCCATACAGTCATGTATTGATTACCATAATTTGAAGAAACTGTTAAGCTATTTGTACTTCCAGGTTCTAAATTTGCTATTAGATTAGTAAAATCACCATAACCATCTTCTTCACATGCAGAAGAATTATTAATTCCACCTATTTCAAATGAAGAAAACCCATGTCCAGCCGTACAGTTTCCGGTTGGAGCACAAATAGAATTTTCAATAATTGTAGTAATCTCATCATTTGAAGGAAATTGATCTCCACCTAACGAAGTCTTTACAGATAAGGTATGCAATCCAACATCAGAAAAATCACCTTCTTGATCAAAAGTAAAACTCATTATTTCTTCAGCACCAATGTTTCCAGTAAAGGACTGAACTACAGGAGTACCATCATCTAAGACATAAGCTAGATTAAATCCAGATTGAGTTATTGCTCCATAGTTTTTAACTTTTACGGTAATTGTTTCAGCACCTAAATCTTGAGTTGATGCTGGAGTTACTATTTCATAAACCCCTACATCATTTGAAAATAAATGAGTTACTTCTATTGTAAAATCGTCATTAGGAACATAACCATCACCCGATAAATTTGTTTTTGCTTCTATCGTGTAGGTCTGTCCTACCGTTGACATGTTAATAGTTTCTGAAAATTGATATGTAGCGGTCTCATTAGAGTTAATCGTTCCATTAAAAGTTTCAGAAGCTACTAAAACTCCATCAAGTCTAAGTTGAACTGGGATATTAGAAACAGGATCTGGACTATAATTTCTAATGCTAATTTCTACTAGTTCAGAATTAGTTAAAATTCCATTACTAGGCTCATTAATTGCGTTAACTCCAACATCGTTAGCGAAAGGTCCAAATACCCTGAATGAAGCTATTCGTGTTGCCCAAAAATTATTAGAAGAAAAGTAATCTGCTGTAGTCCAAAACGTAAAATTATCGGTATCCATCGTCATATGCGCATAATCACCATATCTATTTGTATTTGTTCTTATACCTGGTCCATCAATAATAATAGTTTCAGCTAATGTCATTTGTCCCAAAGGATCTCCGTCATACCGACCAGTATACCTTAAAGAAATAGGTAATTCTGAGCTTGCAGTAGTGTATGCCATTGCGATATTCCCTTCTGCATCCATTGCTGCAGAACTCATCAAACGACTATGGCCGTCTGCTATTGAATAGGTACCTTCTTGAAATATTTCCCAAGGATTAACAGCATCGTTTCTTAATTCTATCCATCTAATACCACCAGTTTCATTTGCATCAATAAAAGTATTAAATGTAATTAGCCAAGAGTTATGATCCTCAAAAGCTCTATAATTAGCTGCAAAGGATACTATTCCTCCATGACCTGAAAGTCGTTGACTTGTGTTTGGTTGAAAAATTGCCCCATTTCCATTTCCAAAAACCTCTCCAGCATCAAATGAGTCAGTTGGTAATTCCAAGGGATCAGAAATTGTTGAATTTTCTGGTACATTCCAGTTCATGTCTATTTCCCAAACTTTTATATGATCAAATGTTATACCTGCAGCCCACGCATCATCCTGTAGGTAGGTAATATATCCTGGCAAATCAGTATTTACTTCTGTACCTAATAGATGAGCAGGCTCTGCACTTTTTACATTTAAAGGATTAGAAATAACACCTGGCAAATCAAATAAAACTACTTTAGGGTTTGAACCACCAGCCAACATTACATCTCTTTCCATTACAAATGCAGCTGTTTTATTTAAACTAGAATAATTTGCCGTTCCGTAATAACCATCATGCCATAATCCATAATGAGGATAGTCTGGAAAAGATCCCATGTCAAATTGATAAACATTATAAGCTCCTGTTGGATCATTGGTTTCCGAAACACCAATAGCTAGACCAAGATCAGATCCTAAAGACCCAAACTCACTTACAAACCATCTATCTGCCAATTGATCATACATTACTATAGGATCTCCATTATTAGATGAAATTCCTAGAAAAGAACTAAGATTTACAGGACCATAAAGTAAGTCGCCTGTTTTATTAAAAATTTTAACGATAGAGTTTACAGAATGCACATAATGATTTGGACCAACAGCACCTGTTGGATCTGGAGGTAAATAACCTGATTGACCTTGATTTGCTCCTTGAAAATTTTGGAGTATTGGCAAAGCAGTAATTCCTCCTGGTACCGTTTGTAAATTAGGAATAATAGTTACAGATGATGTGCTATTTTCTTCCTGAATTACGTTAACTTGTTGAGGAACTATCGTTATCTCACTTGAACTATAAATATTAGGATTGTGAACTGGATAATCTCTTAAAGGTGCAGTTTTACCAATAAAAGTTCCTGTAATAACCTCCGAAGGAGTACGATCTGATTGAGCATAAATACCAGCACTTATTAATAGTGTGGCAAGAAAAAATAATTTTTTTATTTTCATTTTTTTTTATTTTAAATTTTTATCAAAAATAATAAATTTAACTAAATAATACTGTGTTTTTTCTATATAAAACATTGCCTATCAATTGGTTGCAAATTAAAAGTAATTATTTTACACATCAAGATTTATATGATGGTTAAAATTGAATAAAAATTAAGGCATCGGTATAATATGCTATAAGTCACAAAATATTTTTCCTAAAAACGTTTCACATTTGCAAACTTCTGAGCAATATCGTAACATTACAAAACCAAATAACAAACAATGCAGGACAAAAAAAATAGTTCCGAAATAGAAACTGAAGATCAAAACAGTTTTGAAAATAAAGAACTAAACATCAAGGAAGCTTTAGTTCCTGTTATTTTATTAATGGCAATGCTTGCTTATAATATTTTCTTTGTAGAAGATCAAGAATGGCTAGGAGGATATACCAATCAATTTATATTACTAATTGCGGGAGGAATTGCAGCTTTAATAGGCTTTTTTAATAAAGTCACTTTAAAGATAATGTTACTTGAAATTTATATAAATATTAAAAGCGTTTTTATTCCTATTATGATTTTATTTCTAGTGGGAGCACTTGCAGGCACTTGGCTTGTAAGCGGTGTTATTCCAGCGATGGTTTATTATGGGCTTCAAGTATTAAGTCCAACTATATTTTTACCAGCTTGTGTACTTATAGCAGCTATTATATCAATTGCTACAGGAAGTTCTTGGACTACATCAGCAACAGTAGGAATCGCATTAATTGGTATTGGAGAAGCTTTGGGAATTCCTTTAGGCATGGTTGCAGGAGCCGTTATTTCAGGGGCCTATTTTGGTGATAAAATGTCGCCTTTAAGCGATACTACAAATTTAGCTCCTGCGATGGCAGGAACAGATATATTTACCCATATTAGATATATGGCAATCACTACAATACCAACCATAACTATTACTTTAATCGTTTTTACTAGTATTAGCCTAACTATTAAAACTACTGGTGATACTGATGTTAGCAACCTTTTAAATAGCATCGATGAAACATTCAACATTACACCTTGGTTATTTCTAGTACCCATGGCAGTAATTGCATTGATATTAACAAAAACAAAACCATTAATTGCTTTGGGTATTGGCGTACTATTAGCAGCAATTTTTGCAGTGGTTTTTCAACCAGAAATTTTAAACAGTCTTTCATCTTCCTCTATCAATGCTCTTTTAAATTCTATTTTTGTGGACACTGAAATTATAACCTCAAACGAGAAGTTAAATGAATTATTTAGTGCCGGAGGAATGAAAGGTATGTTATGGACTATATTTTTAATCATCAGTGCCATGGTTTTTGGAGGAACGATGGATGCCATTGGAGCATTGGCTAGAATCACCAGAGTTCTTTTATCTTTAGCGACAACTGTATTTGGATTATTTGCAAGTACCGTATTTAGCTGTATCGGATTAAATGTGATTGCTAGCGATCAATATTTAGCAATTGTTATTCCTGGAAAAATGTTTAAAGAAGCTTTTGAAGATAAAGGCTTGGCACCAGAAAACTTAAGTAGAACTTTAGAAGATGGAGGAACAGTCACTTCGGTATTAATACCTTGGAATACTTGCGGAGCATACCAATCTGGTGTTTTAGGTGTTGGAGTCGATGAATATTTTACCTATGCAATATTTAATTGGTTAAGCCCTTTCACCACACTACTATTTGCAGCATTAAGAATAAAAATTAAAATGCTTAAAGCTTGATAAACATAAACGTTTTATATAAAAAAGCCTACTTGATAAGTAGGCTTTTTAGTATTATACAAATTGATATTCAACTATTAGTTCAAATCAAAACGATCTAAATTCATCACTTTGGTCCAAGCAGCTACAAAATCATTTACAAAACGAGTTTGACCATCATTTGCACCATAGACTTCACAAACCGCTCTTAATTCTGTATTAGAACCAAAAATTAAATCTGCTCTTGTTCCTGTAAATTTAACTTCACCTGTACTGCGATTGCGACCTTCAAAAATAGTATCCTTATCTGAAGTTGCACTCCAAGTGTATGTAAAATCTAAAACATTGCTGAAGAAATCATTTGTTAAGCTTCCAACATTATCGGTAAATACACCGTGATTAGAGCCATCATAATTTACTCCCATTACTCTTAATCCGCCAACTAAGGCAGTCATTTCTGGAATTGAAAGTGTCAATAAATTTGCGCGATCTACTAGTAAATCTTCTGCAGCTACATTTGCTACTTCTGTGCTCATGTAATTTCTAAATCCATCAGCTAATGGTCTTAAATATCCAAAAGACTCTAAATCTGTTTGCTCTTGTGATGCATCGCCTCTACCTTGTGTAAAAGGTACATTTACAGAATGTCCAGCATTTCTAGCAGCTTGTTCTACTCCAGTGGTACCAGCTAAAACAATTAAATCAGCAATAGATACCGTTCCGTTAAATTCGTTTTGAATACCTTCAAGAACATTTAATACTTTATTTAATTCTTCAGGATTGTTGGCTTCCCAACTTCTTTGTGGCTCTAGGCGTAAACGTCCGCCATTTGCTCCACCACGCATGTCCGAACCCCTAAATGTAGAAGCCGAAGACCAAGCTGTTTTTACCAATTCAGAAACTGATAAACCAGAAGCTGAGATCATATTTTTTAATGACTCGATATCTGAATCACTAAGGTTATAATCTACTGCAGGAATTGGATCTTGCCAGATTAATTCTTCTTTTGGTACATCTGGACCTAAATAGCGAGAAATTGGCCCCATATCTCTGTGTGTTAACTTATACCAAGCACGTGCAAATGCATCTTCAAATGCTTGATGGTCTTTATGAAAACGTTCCGATATTTCTCTGTAGGTAGGATCCATTTTTAAAGCCATATCTGCGGTAGTCATCATCAAGGCTTGTGTGCCATCACCACCGGCTTTAGGTGCTCTTCGCGCATTGGATGAAGCCGTTGGTGTCCATTGGTGTGCACCTGCAGGACTTTTTGTTAATTCCCAATCGTAATTTAAAAGAACTTCAAAGTAATCTGCATCCCATTGTGTTGGATTTGGTGTCCATGCTCCTTCTATACCACTAGTAATTGTATCATCTAAAACACCTGATTGAAATGTATTTTTCCAACCTGTACTCATTTCTTCAATTGAAGCACCATGAGGTTCAACACCAACATATTTATCTGGATCTGCAGCACCATGTGCTTTTCCAAACGTATGCCCACCAGCAACTAAAGCAACTGTTTCTTCATCATTCATGGCCATTCGACCGAAAGTAATTTTAATATCATGTGCCGATTTTAAAGGATCTGGTTCACCATTAGGTCCCTCAGGATTCACATAGATTAATCCCATATGTACTGCACCTAAATGCCCTTCTAGTTCACCATCATTTGTGTCATAACGATCATCATTGTCTAACCAACCTGTTTCACTTCCCCAATAAATATCTTGTTCTGGTTCCCAAACATCTTCACGACCTCCAGCAAAGCCAAAGGTTGGAAAACCCATAGATTCTAGCGCACAATTACCTGCTAAAATCATTAAATCTGCCCAAGAAATTTTATTGCCATATTTCTTTTTTATCGGCCACAATAATAAGCGTGCTTTATCTAGGTTTGCATTATCTGGCCAACTATTTAAGGGTGCAAAACGATGCGTACCAGAACGAGCTCCTCCTCTACCATCTCCCACTCTATAAGTTCCTGCACTATGCCAAGCCATGCGAATCATAAAACCTCCATAGTGACCATAATCTGCTGGCCACCAATCTTGAGAATCTGTCATTAAATTAACAACATCTAACTTTAAAGTTTCAAAATCAACAGACTTAAATGCCTCTGCATAATCAAAATCTTTTCCCAAAGGATTCGATTTAGCTGCATTTTGCCTTAAAATATTTAATTTTAATTCATTCGGCCACCAATCACGGTTGCTAGTTCCATTACCAGCAGCCTTTTTTTCAGCTCCGTTAAGGAAAGGGCATTTGTTTATATCACCACTGTTATTACTGTTTTCCATATTGTTATTTTTATTATTGTATAAAGTTATCGTTTTCGTAGCCAAAAAAAAAATATATATATTTTTATAAATTATATCCTAATCAATAAAATTGATAGCCTTTGATAAACATTTAATAAGAACTAATTTTAAAAATAATAAAAATAATCATTTGTAAAATATTTTATATACCTACTTTTATAATCAATTTAAAAACAAAATTAATGGCAACTATAACTTTGGGTGGAAACCCAGTAAAAACATCAGGAAACCTTCCAGAAATAAACTCTAAAGCACTAGACTTTAAATTAATAGCTACAGATCTCTCTACAAAAACCATAAAAGATTTTATTGGATATAACCTTATTTTAAATATTTTTCCTAGTGTTAATACAGCGGTATGTTCGGCTTCAGTAAGGGCTTTTAATAAAGCTGCTGCAAGTTTAAGCAACACAAAAGTACTTTGTATCTCTAGAGACCTACCATTTGCACAGGAACAATTTTGTGCAGCTGAAGGCTTAGAAAATGTTATAATGCTATCAGATTTTAAAAATGGAACATTTGGAAATGACTATGGATTAATAATGAACGATGGTATCTTTGACGGTCTACTTTCAAGGTGTGTTATTATAACTAATGAAAAAGGCAATATTACATATACGGAACAAGTTCAAGAAATAGGTGAAGAACCAAATTATGAGAAAGCACTTGAGCTTATAATGAATTAAGACAAAAAGATGAGCTACCCATATATACAATAATGAACGCTAAGAAATTTAATTAGCTCTTTACTATTAAAAAGACAGTCGAAATAAAAAATTCGGAGTAAATCCTAAGGAGTATTTATCGACGACGACAACAGGATCATTTATGCTGTTATTACCTACGTAATCTCGACTTAAAAGGTTGTTTTTGTTATATACATTCCGTATCGAAAAACCAACCTTTCCCCTTATATTTCTTTTTTCAGAAAAAATAAAATCATAGGTGCTTGAAAAATCCAAGCGGTGGTAATTTGGAAGCACTCCGGTATTAATCCCAACATAATAATACTGAGTACCAGGCGCTACGTAAGCTTCCGTAAATGGTTTACCAGTTCTCCAATTCCAAGCCAATGCTAATTGAAATTGGTTTATTTTATAAGCTATAGAGCTTGTTAGGGAATGTCTAATATTGGTACTTGAAGTAAAAGATTCATTATTATTAATTCCATTAAAATTACTTATTACGTTATTAAAGGAATAACTAATCCACGTTTTAATAAAACTAAAATCTTTTTTTGCATAAAAATCAACTCCTAAAACACCTTGTTCACCTATATGAAAACTACTGTCATTAGGGTTCAAAAAACCTAAAGAAAGTGCAGTTTTTCCATTTATATTTTTATAATATGTAGCTAGATCTAAACTCCAACCCATTGATTCATATATAAAACCAGCCGATACTTGCTTACTGCTAATAATTGGAAATGTTTCTCCATCCGCCAAACGCCATAGTTTATTTTCTAGAGAAAGATCACTTAAAACAGTTTCGTCTATTTCGCTAATTATTTGATTTTTGATTTCTCCTGATAGCTGAATTTTTAAATTTTTATAAATGTTTTTATAAATTAAAATTCTTGGCTCCAACCTTACAGCATCTAATTCTTGATAATAACTGGATCTAAGCCCCATATTAATAACAAATAGTTTCGGATTATTATAGTAATATTGAGCATAAATAGAATGAGTAGTAATGATTGTTTTATCGGCATCTAAAATAATTGGTGAGCCAATATTTTCTTTAAATAAATAACTAACATCCTTTAATACATATTGATATCCAAAAGTTAGATTATTATTCTTTTTTGTAGTTAAGATCAATTCGGTAGAAACACCAGAATCATAAATCTCATTCTTCTTTTCAAAATTTGAAATCTGACCACCATTCGCGGAAGTCATATAATTGTATGCCAAACTATATCTAGATAAGAAAACTTTTGTCTGCTGAACTAGTGAAGGATTCCATATTTTATTCCAACCAAAACCATATCCATCATTTTTAATTTCTAAAACATCATTAAAAGAAGTGTTTAAATCGGGATCTATCACTAAATAATTCAAATCATTATCTATAAAAATAGTACTGGCATAAAAACTATTAGCATCATTTAATTGATAATTCAATTTTATATTATAATCGATAAAAAAGAAATTATTATTAATATTTTGAACATTCGCTATTTTTGTATCCTGAAATACTTTATCTGCTATTTTAGTGAAGGTAATTGATTGATATAATTCAGTATAGCTTCGCCTTAACGATGCTTGAATACTCAATTTATCTTTTATAATTGGTGCTTCTATGTAAATATCTGAATTAATACCATTAACACCAACTCCAACTTTAAAATCATCGGTAATCTGATTAATTGAAGAAATGTCAATAACACTTGATGCGCGTTCACCAAACCTAGAATGAGTTCCTTGATTATGAAAGATCACCTTACGAGTACTATTAGGATTAAATGCTGAAAGCATCCCAAATAAATGGCCTTTGTGATATATATTAATACCATCCCAAATAACTCTATTTTGATCCATTGCCCCACCCCTCACAGTAAAACCTGTAGCAGTTTCATTTGGACTAATAACACCTGGTAATAACTGTATGCTTTCTAAAATATCAGCTTCTATAAGTCCAGGAAGAATGCCTAATTTTTCAGGGCTAATCGTAAAGGTTGCATCTTTATTTTTTTCAATTCCTTTTGTCAGGTATCCAGTGATAACGACATTGTCCAGTAATTCTATGTTTTTTTCAGTTAGTTTAGATTCATAAACTATTATATAACGCTCATCAATTTTTTGAAAGCTCAAGGTGGTTAAAGTTGAAATTTCAGCCAATACTTGACTTAGTGTCCTCACTGATTTTTTTAATGTTAACGTCTTATCTTTAAGTATTTGATCTTGATAAGAAAATCTAACATCAAATATTTGCTCAAGGGAAGCTAAAGATTCAGATACGAATACCTCATTATATTCTATGGAGAAACGAGCCTCTTCTTGGGAAAAAACTACTGAAAGGGGCAAAAAAAGAAGTAAGTAAACTAAATTTTTATTTTTCAATTACGGTTTTTATTCAAGACTTAAGACACCATTTTTCTCTTTGATATACTGTATATCCATCGTTTTAAAAACGGATACCAATGCAAGTTTTAAATCTTTATTACTGAAACTTCCAGTAAATATAATTGAATCATCTATTCTATGAGCGTCAATCTGAATGTTATATTGTTTCTCTAATTCTAAAATCACATATTTCAATGGAACACTTACAAAACTACTTTCTCCATTTAACCAAGAAGGTAACGAATTTTCCTTATCATGTTTTTCAGAATCTTTACCATCAATTTTTCTAATGGCATTGCCCGGACTTAATACATGCTCTTTTTTATTGTTTGTAACGCTAACCTTACCCTCGTAACAAACCACTTCAAAAAAAGTATCGGTATCTTTTATATTAAATTGAGTACCTAAAACTGTTACTAAACCATTAGGAGTTTGAACGCTAAAGGTGCTTCCTTTTTTTACTTTAAAAAAAGCTTCTCCTTTTAGTAATATAGTTCGGTTATTGCGCCAATCTTTTTCGGTGAAATTAATAGCTGACTTAGCGTTTAAGACTACCTCTGAGCCATCAGGTAAACTAATTGTTTTTTGCTCTGCATAGGAAGTTTCATGTGTTATTTCTTCAAAATTAAAAGCAAAATAGCATCCAAGAACGACCAGGATAGATGCTGCTATAGAAAGCCCCCATTTAAAGCTTGCTTGTGTGTTTTTAAAGTTTCTCTTTTTGTGTATGCTGTTATATAGTGTATTAAACGAAGGAGCTACTGGCCGATTTAGTTCATCCAATAATTCCAATCCATTTTTAATTTTTTTATAATCAATAAAGTCTTGTTCAGAAACCAACTCTTTTAAAGTCGCATCCGAAATAGTTCCATCTAGCCATTTTGCTAAAAAACTTTCCTCTTCTTTTGTTAAATTTTCTCTCATCTATGTTATATGACAACTTTAAAATAAAATACCCTACTTTTTTAAAAAAAATTAAACTTTACCAATTTTCTCTTTCATTTCCAATAAGGCTAAATGCATTCTTTTTTCTACTGCTTTTACTGAAATACCCAGTATTTCTGCAATTTCTTTGTATTTCTTTTTTTCCATTCTACTCAATAAAAAAACTTCTTTTTGCTTGTCTGGTAGTGCTGCAATTGCTTCTTCAATTTTTACTAAAAACTCTTTTTCTACTAATAAATATTCTGGTGTTTCATAATTACTAGATTTTAAGGTTCGTTTTTGATGGTTCATCACTACTTTTTCATGTTTTTTGTAATTAAAAAACATATTCTTAGCTACTGTAAATAAGAAACTCTTTGCTTTTTCAGGGTTTACATTATTACAATTGTCCCATAATTTTATAAAAGCATCCTGCAAAATATCTTCTGCAGTATCCATGTCCTGTGTTTTAAAAAATAAAAAACGTCTTAAATCTTTTGCATGGATATTAAATAGTTTTTCAAATACTTTTTGATTACAAATATTATTTAAGTCCTTAATCATTTTATAATTGACAATATTAGATAACAAAGTTAGGTAAAAAATAAAAATGTATTTTTGTAGGGTATTTTATTTTAGAGTTGTCTTATGTACAGAAAAAAGAAATAATTAGCAAAAGATTAAAAAAAAAATGAAAACTATTAAATCATTATTCTTCAGTTTATTTATAAGTGCCACCCTGTTAACATCTTGCACTAACGACACTGTTAATGATCTTCCAGATATGCATGAGAGTAAAGCTATTCAAACTGCTATTAGCCAGCTCAGCAATTTGTACCATGAAGATGGAACAATAAATGAAAGCATGAATCCTTCTGGGCATCTTATTTTCGACTTTTGTTTTGAATTTATTTATCCAATAAACCTAATGTATAACAACAGTTCTATTATTACTACTAACGGTAATGAAGAACTGGTTGAGGTATTGATTAACACAAGCGATCAGTTGTTTATAGCAGGCATTGAATTCCCTTTTAATGTAGCTATTTACAATCCAGAAACCAATGCAGTTGAACTATTAACGATTGAAACTGAAAATGAGTTTACCAATTTATTAGAAAATTGTTTTTTTGATACTCCCTGTGATTGTGACGACGAATTTAATCCCGTATGCATCGAAATAATCCAAAATAATCAACCTTTAATTATCACATTTCCAAATTCTTGTTATGCGAATTGTGAAGGATTTACAACTGAAGATTTTGTAGACTGCGGATTGACTAGCTGTGAAGATGATTGCTCCCTAGAGGAAGATCCTGTTTGTGTGGAGGTGTTAAATCCCAATGGTGTATACGAAATAATTACTTTTTTAAATGCATGTTATGCAGCCTGTGAAGGATTTACAGTAGAGGACTTTCTTGATTGTGACAGTACTCCTACTTGTGGTATTTCTGAACTAGAAATAGAAATTGGTGAAACAAATTGCGGTGATTCCTATCAATTAACAGTTAACTTTCAATACGAAAACACTAGCAGTCAAGAATATTTTGATATTTATTTAAGAAACGAAGTAGTGATTGCTCAGTTTCAATTATCCGAATTACCATTAACCATTGAAGACTTTCCATTAAGTGGATATGAAAATGATTATATTAAAGTTTGTGTAAATAATAACCAAGATTGTTGTGAAGAAATAGAATGGTCAGCACCAGATTGCAGCCCAAATGACTGCACCGAAGAAATAATAGCCTCTTATTTAGTAGAATGCCCTTGGGATATAAATGCTAGTAGCGGAGATTATATTTATATCTTTAATAGTGATCTCTCTTTTAGTATTACTTTAATTGATAATCCCTACTCAACATCAGGAACTTATAGTCTTAGTACAAATACTTCAGGAGAAATTATTGTTTCAATGCTTGAGGAATTTAACGATTTTAATCATGTATGGACCTTTTCTAATTGTGATTTTGCAAACTTGCAAGTCACTAGTTCTGATCCTAACACCAATACAATTGAAATAAATTGCTCTGATGATTGCTATGAATTTGTGTTTCCAATACAAATGAAATTAGGTGGTACCGAGGCTGTAGAGGTAGCAAGTAATGGACATGTCGATTATAAATTAGGTTTAGGCTATGAATTTATTTACCCGATAGCATTGATCATTAACGGCGAAATTATTCTAGTATACCAAGGCATTCTTGAAGGTGTTTATGGGGAACGATGTGATTAATTGGAACTTTCTAATGGTACTATTTTACAGACCACCTTTCAAATTATTGATTGGTGGTCTTACTTTTTTAATCTACTTTTAACCTTTTCTATTTAAACATGACAAAAAAAGAACCATTTATAATTAACCGTATAAAAAGTTTAGGCTTTGCTTTTAGAGGCGCTTTGTTGCTTTTAAAAAATGAAGCAAGCGTCCAAGTTCAAGCAAGTATTGCTGTTTTAGTTATTATCGCAGGTTTTTATTTTAAAATTTCTGCAATAGAGTGGATGGTTCAACTCATAGCGATTGCTTTAGTGATGAGTGCAGAAGCTTTAAATAGTGCTATTGAAGAAATTGCTGACTTTATCCATCCTGAATATCATAAAAAAATTGGCTATACAAAAGACATTGCTGCTGGAGCTGTTTTCTTTGCTGCTATTGCTGCAATAATTATTGCTGGTATCATATATATTCCTAAGTTTTAAACTAAGAATCAACATTTTTTTAAAACAAAAATAATTTTAGCTTTAAAACGTTTGATATTTGTATTTTTGTTAAAATACAAGTCCGTAATTAATGACTCAAAAAAATAAAAAAGCAACTAAAAACTCCTCAAAACAAAGGAAAAAAACAAGCTTTAAACTAAGCAAACAACAAACTATTATTTGGGGTGTCTTTCTATTTTTGCTTGGTATTGCTCTTTTTCTATCCATTGTTTCTTATTTCTTTAATTGGCAAGCAGACCAAAGCCTTATTGGCAATTTAACAAGTCGTGATCTTTCCACTCAAAACTGGTTAAATACATTTGGAGCAAATATTGGAGAACTATTTGTATACAATGGCTTTGGAGTTCCCTCCATCATAGTTTCTTTTTTAATAACACTAACTGGTATTTACTATTTTTTCGATTTCAAAAAATTTAAAATTGCAAAATATTGGTTTTGGGGTAGTTTAATGATGATTTGGCTTTCTATATTTTTTGGTTTTTTTTCAACTATAAACCCATTATTTAGCGGTGTAATTGGTTTTGAAATTAACGATGTATTGCAAGATTATCTTGGCTTAATTGGAGCCGTTTTATTATTGACATTTTTATTGATCACCTATCTAGTTATTAGATTAAAGCTCACTCCAGAACATTTAATACAATTATTAAAAACTACGAAAAAAGACATTAAATCAGATTTTAATACGGAGACTACCGTAAAAAACACCTTTAAAGAAGAACCATTAAGCCCCAAAGAGAACCTAGAACCCTTATCGAATGAAATAGAGCTTACAAGCCAAGTAGTTGATGAGACCAAGGAGACTGTTTATCCTCCTCTAGAGGAAATAACAATAACAAACGAACCCGAAGTTGATCTAGCGATGATTGTAGAAGAAACTAAGGAGGAAACGATTGTAGAAAAAAACCTAAGTGATAAATTAGTAAGTGATTTTGGCGAATTTGACCCTACATTAGAACTTAGCAAGTATAAATTCCCAAGCATAGAGTTGCTAAAAGATTATGCTAAAAATTCTGGAATCACTATCAATCAAGAAGAATTAGAAGAAAATAAAAATAGAATTGTTAGCACATTAAACAACTATAAAATTGGAATTGCCAGTATAAAAGCTACGGTAGGTCCAACTGTTACCTTATATGAAATTGTTCCTGAAGCGGGAATCAGAATTTCAAAAATCAAAAACCTGGAAGACGATATCGCGCTTTCTCTTTCTGCATTAGGCATTAGGATTATTGCTCCAATACCAGGACGAGGCACCATAGGTATTGAAGTTCCGAACAATAATCCCAGTATTGTTTCTATGAAATCGGTAATTGCTTCTCCGAAATTTCAAAATGCAGAAATGGAACTTCCCATCGCTTTTGGAAAAACAATTAGCAACGAAACCTTTGTAGTTGATTTGGCAAAAATGCCTCACTTGTTAATGGCAGGTGCTACTGGTCAAGGAAAATCTGTAGGTTTAAATGCTATTTTAACCTCTTTAATTTATAAAAAACATCCAGCAGAAGTTAAATTTGTGTTGGTAGATCCTAAAAAGGTAGAACTGACTTTATTTAATAAAATAGAACGTCATTTTTTAGCAAAATTACCAGATACGGAAGAAGCCATCATCACCGATACGAACAAAGTTGTTCATACATTGAATTCATTGTGTTTAGAAATGGATGCTCGTTATGATTTATTGAAAGATGCAATGGTGCGAAATATCAAGGAATACAATACCAAATTTAAAACACGAAAATTAAACCCTAACGAGGGACATCGATTTTTACCTTATATCGTTTTAGTAATTGACGAGTTTGCCGATTTAATAATGACGGCTGGTAAAGAAGTGGAAACACCAATTGCACGTTTGGCTCAATTGGCTCGAGCGATAGGTATTCATTTAATAGTTGCTACTCAAAGACCTTCTGTCAATGTAATTACCGGTATCATTAAAGCCAATTTTCCAGCGCGTATCGCATTTAGAGTTACCAGCAAAATAGATTCTAGAACCATATTAGATAACTCTGGTGCAGATCAATTAATTGGACGTGGAGATATGCTTTATACTCAAGGTAATGATTTGATTAGAATTCAATGTGCATTTGTAGACACGCCTGAAGTAGCTGATATTACAGATTATATCGGTTCACAAAAAGCCTATCCAGACGCCTATTTATTACCAGAATATATTGGAGAAGATGGAGCCGGCACAACTATTGATAATAATGTAAGTGAACGCGATCAATTATTTAAAGATGCTGCAGAAGTATTGGTAATTGCCCAACAAGGATCTACTTCACTGCTGCAGCGGAAACTTAAATTAGGTTATAACCGTGCAGGTAGAATTATAGACCAACTAGAAGCTTCTGGTATTGTAGGACAATTTGAAGGAAGTAAAGCCAGACAAGTACTTATACCAACATTAGAAGCATTAAACCAACATTTAGAAAATGAATACAATGACGATTAAAACAAGCTTATTAAGTGTTTTTTCTTGGATGTTAATTTCATGTATGACCCTTCAGGCGCAAGAAGCTAAAACTTTATTAGACAAGGTTTCTACTAAAGTAAAGAGTTATGATAATATACATATCGAATTTAATTATACCCTAAACAATACTAGGGAAGATGTAAAACAAGACACCCGTGGTAATATTACATTAAAAGAGGAAAATTATGTGTTAAATATGCTCGGAGTAACTAGAATATTTGATGGCAAAAATATATACACCATTGTTCCAGAAGATGAAGAAGTCACCATCTCAAGCTATAATAAAGATGAAAATAAAGGCATTTCCCCCTCTAAAATGCTTACTTTTTATGAGCAGGGATACAACTACAATATGGGGGCTCTAAAAAAGGTAAACGGAAGAAGAATTCAGTATATTAAACTAAGTCCTAAAAATTCAAATGCTGAAATAAAAGATATTTTATTGGGCATCGATATGCAAAGCAATCATGTATATCAATTAATACAAACAGATGCTTCTGGCACCAGTTATACCATCACGGTAAATTCATTTAAAACCAACCAATCCATATCACAAAATTTATTTGTTTTTGATGAAGAAAAGTACAAAAGCGATGGATACTATATAAATAAGTTGGATTAAGTATTCATGAAAACCTTAGATCGATATATCTTAACTACCTATTTGAAGACGTTTTTTAGCGTCTTCATTATTTTGATGTTTATTTTCGTACTTCAAAGTATCTGGTTATATATTTCTGAACTTGCAGGTAGAGGGCTTGATCTAATTATTGTTCTTAAATTTCTTTGGTATGTTTCCCCTCGACTCATTCCTTTAGTCTTACCACTCACAATTTTAGTAACCTCATTGATGGTTTTTGGTAGTTTTTCTGAAAACTATGAATTTGCAGCCATGAAATCTACAGGGATTTCACTACAAAGAGCAATGAGGAGCTTAACCGTTTTTATCGTTTTTTTAAGTGCATTGGTGTTTTTCTTTGCAAATGATGTCATTCCGTATTCAGAATACAGGTGGCTAAACTTAAGGCGTAACATTCAACAATTTAAGCCTTCAATGGCCATTGCCGAAGGTCAATTTAGTCAGGTAGGTGATGAGTTTAATATCAAAGTAAAAAAGAAAAGTGGTGAAAACGATCAGTATTTAGAAGAGGTGGTCATTCATAAAAAAGATGCACAAAATTATAATAGAAATAGCACTGTGATCATAGCAAATCGTGGTGAACTAACTTCAGAAATAGGTAGTAATACACTTTCTTTAGTTTTAAATGATGGAAATTATTATAGTGAAGTGTATTCAAAAGATCGAAAAAGAAAACTCCAAAAAGAATTTGTGAGAAGTTCTTTTGAAGAATACATCATTAATATTGACCTCACTGAATTCAACAATAAAGATATAGACAAGGAAAATAAATTAAACAATCAAAACATGTATAATGTTAAGGAACTGAGAGCAGAAATTGATTCTCAATCTCAACGTTATACCAAAACTATAAAAGCGTTCTCTAACAGCATGTATTTTAGAACTGGAATCACTAAGTTTAAAAATAAAAATAATAAAAAAAAATTTCTGGAAAAGGATTCTATCTCTTTTAATAAGGACGACACCTTATTAACTATTTTTAATGCAAAACACCAAAAGGAAATAGTAAAAATGGCATTGAACAATATAAAGAGCTCTCTTCAAGCAGTTGATTCAAAAAATAAAGATTATGCCAATAAAGAAAAACAACTAAATAAATACGAAATAGCCCTTCACGAAAAATATGCATTGGCGGTCACTTGCATTATTTTATTTTTTGTTGGCGCACCATTGGGAGCAATTATTAGAAAAGGAGGAATGGGATTGCCTTTGGTAGTCGCTATTGTTTTGTTTTTAACCTACCATTTCATTGGTATTTTTGCAAAAAACAGTGCAGAAGACGGCACCTTACAACCTTATATCGCCGCTTGGCTAAGCACCTTAATCATGTTACCTTTAGGTGTTTGGCTTACCTATAGAGCAACGACAGACCAAGGTATTTTTGACTTAGATGACTTTGGAAATAGAATTAAAAAATTATTTAAGAAGAAGAACAACAAAGACATTCCAAAGAATACTTAGAATTAATATCTTTGTCGAGTTAAATTTTAAAAAATGAGTGCTAAAAAAGCGAAAAAATGACAAAAATGAATACAATCCCTGAAGCTATTGATGCAATAAAACAAGGTAAAGTTGTTATTGTTGTTGATGATGAAAACAGGGAAAATGAAGGTGATTTTATCGCAGCTGCAGAAATGGTAAGCCCAGAAATGATCAATTTTATGGCAACCCATGGCAGGGGGCTTATTTGTGCTCCACTTACCGAGGAACGTTGTGAGCACTTAGGCTTAAACATGATGGTTAAAAACAATACCGTCTTGCACAATACCCAATTTACAGTTTCTGTAGATTTAATCGGAAATGGATGTACTACTGGAATCTCAGTTCACGATCGTGCGAAAACAATTAAAGCATTGGTAGACGAGGACACCAAGATTCACGATTTAGGACGTCCTGGTCATATATTCCCCTTGAGAGCTAAAGAAGGTGGTGTATTAAGAAGAACTGGGCATACAGAAGCTTCTATCGATTTGGCGCGTCTTGCTGGATTAAAGCCTGCAGGAATTTTGGTGGAGATATTAAATGAAGATGGTACGATGGCTCGGCTACCAGAATTGATGAAAGTTGCTGAAAAATTTGATTTAAAATTAATTTCTATTGAAGATTTAGTAGCCTATCGCATGGAACATGATTCCTTAATCAATAAGAAGGAAGATTTTCAAATAAACACTAAATATGGAAGTTATCGATTAAGAGCATACCAACAAACAACGAACGACCAAGTTCATATAGCCTTAACAAAAGGACATTGGAAAAATGGAGAATCTATATTGGTTAAAGTAAACTCTACCTTAATAAACAACGATATTTTAGGAACCTTAACCAACAATGCAGACAAAAAAATAGACGATATGTTTTCTGTTTTTAATAAAGAAGGTAAAGGTGCCATCGTATTTATTAATCAACAAAGTCATACCGTCAACTTACTTTCAAGATTAAAAATTTTAAAAGAAGCACAAACAGATACAGCAATCGCAAAAGCTCCAAGAATAGTGATGGACTCTAAAGATTTTGGAATTGGCGCTCAAATACTTCATGACATAGGAATACACAAAATCCGATTGGTTTCCAATTCAAAAAATACTAAGAAACGAGTTGGAATGATTGGTTACGGTTTAGAAATTACAGATTACGTTAATTATTAAAACGGTTTTTATTTAAATAACATAAAAAAAGTCCATTCAATTGAATGGACTTTTTTTTATAATAAACAATTTATAGGTTATAAAACAGAAGCAATCGCTGCTTTCATTTTTTCTGCTCTTACTTTTACTTCTTCTTCCGTCCAGCCTATTTTCACTAAAGAGGAAATGGTTTTGCCCATAATAGCGTCACTCTTAGAAAAATCAGTACCATTTAATTTTTCTAAATGATTTCTAATGCCATCACTAACGGCTCCTAAAGTTTTAATAGTTCGCAAGTGTTCCCAACCATTAATATAATGCCAGTTATTGGTATACCAATAAAAATTAGCTTCAACTCCCTGATCAGCCATAGCCTTATGTGCTTTTTTAGCTAGTTCCTCATTTGGTAAAAAGAAATTTACAAAAGAATAATTTTCTTCTCCACCTTCTGGAACCTCTCTAAAAGTAATTCCTTCAAGTGTAGACAAGGCATTTCTAATAATGGTATAATTTCTTTTTTGGATTGCTAAAATAGTATCAAACTTTCCCAATTGACCTAAACCAACTGCAGCGTGCAATTCAGAGATGCGGTAATTATATCCCATCACTGGATGCGTTTCTGCTCCACGATCATTTCCGATGTGGTCATGACCATGATCTTGATATACATCAGCATTTGTATAATATTTTTTATTATTGGTAATTACAGCTCCCCCTTCTCCACAGGTAATGGTCTTCACAAAATCGAAAGAAAAACAACCTAAATCGCCATAGCTTCCTAAGGCTTTTCCTTTATAGGTTCCTCCAATTGCTTGACAAGCATCTTCTAATAAAAGTAAATCATGTTTGTTACAAATGGCTTGTAATGCATCTAGGTTCGCCATAGACCCGCACATATGAACCGGCATCACACAACGTGTTTTAGAGGTTACTGCAGCGGCTACCGCTGCTGGATCTAATGTTAAGGTAGCGTCTATATCTACTAAAACTGGTATTGCTCCTATGGCTAAAATAGATTCAAAACTAGCTACAAAAGTAAAACAAGGCATAATTACTTCATCCCCTGCTCCTATTCCTGCAGCAGCTAAAGCAACCGTTAACGCAGCGGTACCATTAGAAACCAATTGACAATAATCCACACCCATTTTATGAGCAAACCCTGTTTCAAATTCTTTTGCTTTCCAATGATTGTTTCTCATTCCATCGAAACCATAACGCATTAAAACTCCGCTTTCTAAAACGTCATTTACTTGTTTGCGTTCTTCGTCTCCAAATATTTCAAATCCAGGCATATTATATTATTATTAATTAATTTTTCTTTTAAACATTATTTTAAAACAACCCTACAAAGATAGTAGTTGCGTTTTAAAAACAGGAACGCAATTAAAATTATTCTATATCAATTACGAGCTCATCAACCCCTCTTCGTACTTTTTTAAATTCTGAAAACACATCATCTTTAGCTCTATGACCAACTGCCATGACTAATACAGCACTCAATCCTTTTTCTGAGAGCGCGAAGTATTCGTCATATTTATCAGGTGAAAACCCTTCAATAGGGCAAGAGTCTACTTTTTCTATAGCACATACTGTTAATAAATTACCCAATACCAAATAGGCTTGTTTGGTGGCCCAAGACTTGATTTCTTCTGTTGTCTTTTTAGAAAAATCATCAATTAAAAAATCTTCAAAAGAACTCAATATTTCCCGTGGAGTATTTCTTGTTTTTTCAATTAAATCAAAATATTTTTTTATAAAAGCGGTATCTACTTTATTTTCGATACACACAATAAAAATATGGGAAGCATTTCCAATTTGTCCTTGATTAAATGAGAGTGGAACTAGGTCTTTGATAACATCAGGATTGCTAACTACTAATAATTTAAGAGGTTGCAATCCATAAGAAGTTGCTGTTAAATTAAATGCTTCTTTAAGCGTTTCTATGGTATCGGAAGAAACTTTTTTTGTTTCATCGAATTTTTTGGTGGCATAACGCCATTTTAATTGTTCCAAGATATGTATTGCCATCAATGTTTAATTTGTGAGCACAAAAATAAGCATTGTAACATACAGAGCCAATGAAATAATGAAATAATGAGGAATGAGGTCCTATTTTTGCTAATCGAAATAAAACCTTTAAGAAATGATAGGTTTTTTTACACACCATATTCAAAAAATAAACTGCACTAAAACTGCTAATTTTATTATATTTATAGCATATTTACAGAATACAATCCTATATGAAAACAAAGCTATCCAGCCCAATCTATGCAACAGTTGCTGGATTTTGTTTATTTGCCATCTCCATGTGTCTTGCTCGCATCGCCTACGGCCCCTTAATACCATCGATGATCAACACCGATTGGGTCAGCAAAGCGGAGGCGGGTTATCTTGGAGCCTTTAATGGACTCGGATATATCATCGGTTGCCTAATGGCACTTTGGTTACCTCAGATAACAGGAATCCGTTTGTTAATGCGAAGCTCATTGTTCCTTGCGGTCATTGGTGTTGGCATGTGTTTTTGGAATCTAGGTTTTGCTTGGCTATCACTGGGTCGATTTTTATCAGGCTCTGCTGCCGCTATTATGGTGATACATACCACTGCATTAATAGTAAGAAGTTTTAGTGAAAAGTCAAAAGAAAAATTACTTGGATTTGCCATTAGCGGTGGTGGTATCACCATCGTTATCATTAGTTTGTCTTTGCCTTACTTTGTTAAAAATGGGCCGAGTGATGGTTGGCTTTTAGAAGCGATACTTACACTTATTGTTGCTTTAGTTGCTTGGCCTTTTATTTCGACAGCACCTAATCAACGTCAGCCAACTAAGGATGCAATCAAACCCTTGGAGTCTAGGCGAGGGCGTTTGGTCTTGATAACAGGGATTTCATATATGTTGATGAGTATTAGCATTTTACCACATACCTTATTTATGACGGACTATATACATCGCGATTTGGGACTCAGTGTGGGCGATAGTAGTTCGCTCTTTGCTATTCTAGGACTGGGTTGTGCATTCGGAGCAATTTTTGTTGGTATGTTAACCCGTTTATTCGGTACTCGCATGAGTTTGTTTATTAGCTATGTGCTAGGACTCTCTGCCATTGCAATAGTTCTTATATTTGATTCAGTAATCATTGTCGCCAGTTCATCTTTCCTAATTGGTATGTCTTTTTTCGGTGCTGCTGCACTATCATCCATCCGTACCCTTGAAATAGTAGGATTGTCTCGGCATGCTCACTTTTGGGGCTTTATGGCACTTGGTTGGGGTTTGGGTATTGGAGGCGGAAGCTACGCAATGTCTCTATTATTATCGCTTGGCTTTAATTATATAGATCTCTTTAAAACAGCACAAGTTATCATAATCATTTCATTAGGGCTCATTCTTTTTTCCTGGTGGCGCTATAGCGATGTGGAGGATTTTGATGCGATAAAAAAATAAGACAATAAGAGACTATTCTTGTTAAAGTTCAAAAAGCCATGGATTTTTAATAGTATTTTTTCTTTAACCAAAACGCAACCTTAACCAATAGTATTAAAGCGGGTACTTCCACCAATGGCCCTATAACTCCAGCAAAAGCTTGGCCCGAGTTTAAACCAAATATCGCGATAGAAACCGCAATGGCCAATTCAAAATTATTACCTGCAGCTGTAAAAGAAATTGCAGCATTTTTATCATAACTTGCTCCTAGTGCTTTGCTGGCAAAAAAGCTGATAAAAAACATACTGATAAAATAGATCAGTAAAGGAATGGCAATTAATACTACATCCATTGGTATTTCAACAATTAGCGCTCCCTTTAATGAAAACATAATTACAATGGTAAACAACAAGGCAATTAAGGTCAATGGAGAAATAGCAGGTATAAATTTATTCGCATACCAATCTGCTCCTTTTAGTTTTACTAAAATTAAACGGCTTAAAATGCCTAATAAAAATGGAATCCCTAAATAAATAGCGACACTTTCTGCAATAACTCCAATAGAAATATCAACAATAGCGCCTTCAAAGCCAAAATAAGGAGGTAAAACAGTTATAAATAACCAGGCATAAAAACCATAAGCAAAGACTTGGAAAATACTATTTAAAGCGACCAAACCAGCACCATACTCGGCACTTCCTTCAGCTAAATCATTCCAAACCAGAACCATAGCAATACATCGAGCCAATCCAATTAATATCAAGCCCACCATATAAGCTGGATGATCTTGTAAAAATGTAATGGCAAGTACAAACATTAAAACAGGACCAACAATCCAATTTAAAACCAAGGAAATAGAAAGCACCTTTACATTTTTAAATACCTTAGGCAGTAGTGCATAATTTACTTTTGCCAAAGGCGGATACATCATTAGAATTAAACCTATAGCGATCGGAATATTGGTGGTTCCGCTATTAAAAGTGTCTAGAAATTCAGGAAAGGTGGGGACCAGGTATCCGATTCCGATTCCTAAAGCCATCGCTATAAAAATCCATAGGGTTAAATTACTATCTAAAAAACTTAATTTTTTCATATTTTTTCTATTTGTTTATTGCAGAAAAAACATGATACATTTCGCACGCAATTTGAAGACTGCACGCTGCATACATTGCTGCTTCTCGGGAGCTATTATCGTATTTTTTTGGATCTTCATAGCTCATTAATATTCTTTTTTCAGCACCAACAATCATGGGACAATTTTCATCTGCATGTGAACAGGTCATAATGGCTGCAAAATTTGAACTTGGATTAAAAAGAGCATCGTATTTTTTAGAGAATGCAACAATCGCGGGTTCAGTATCTGAAAAAAGGATTTGATAATGTGGATTTGTTCCTGCACTGGTGATTTCAAATTCAAAACCCTGTCCTTCTAATGTTTCTTTAACGCTAGGAAATAAAGCGGTCGCTTCGGTACCGCCTGAAAAACAAAACAAGGAATCAATATTAAAATAGCAAGCCATTGTTTGTGCCCAAATTTGAGTGAAATGACTTCTGCGAGAATTATGAGTGCAAATAAAATTTAGGTTAACTCGCGCTCCTAAAGCTACTTTATATTGTAAATAGTCGATGAATTCTTGAAGTGTAGCTTTTCGTTCTTCGTCGATGGAATTTACTGCTAAGTCTTGAATCGTTTCGTTGATTTTTTTTAATACCATTTTTAAGCTTTTAACAACAACCAGAAGCTGGATCACAAGAAGATACTGGGACTTCTATCGCTGACAAAGCTTCCTTTTGTTTCTCTTCAGGGATTCCACAATTATCTTTGGCCAAACAATCCGTTTGTGTATTCATTAATAAAAAGTTAGTACCGTCAAAGTCCAATCCATATTTACCGATGGTAGCTCCTTGATATTCTACTTCAATTTCTAAATCTCCAATTCCCAATATTTTTTCTGAAAGTGCGATGATTTCAATTAATTTTTCAGGATGTAAACGGTGGTCGTAATCATTGGCATTCCAAAGTTGAAAATTTGCAACTTCTTCATGTCTTAAGGTACCTCCACAATCAATAAAGTTTTTTGTTACTTTACCGACTTCAGTGACATGAAAATGATCGGGTACCAAGGAACCATCTGGTAATTGGAAGCCTATTTTTTTTGTGTTTTTTAAGTGATTTTTTATTTCTGAAAGGGTCATAAATTTATCTATTAAAATTATTTTTTAACAACAATCGTTGCTATTGACATCTTGATTTAAAAATGCATTCATGATGTGCTTCATTTCGGTCCATTTTTCAATATTAATACAATAACAAACTCGAGTACCTGCTATACTTCCTTTTATTAATCCAACATTTTTTAGTGCTGTTAAGTGTTGGGAGATCGTAGCTTGTGCCAAACCAATTTCTTCCACTAAATCACCGCATACACAGTCCTTAATTAAAAAAAGATGCTGAAGTATCGCAAGTCTAGCTGGATGTCCAAAGGTTTTCGCCAATGCTGCTAATTGGTTTTGTTCCGCTGTAAATATTTCTGTTTTGGTAATTCCCATATTTATTAATCGTAATATTGCAATATTACGATTAATATGGATAAAAAAATCTTAATTATTAAATAATAATAGTAAAAATACCTTTTGTCTAATATTAACAAATATTTAGATATAAGGAGCTAAATAAATTCCGTTATTGCGCCCTGTTTACAACCATTAATAGCAAAAAAATATTAAATGAGAAAACGACTACTACTGCTGCTCGCCCTTTTAATTTCAGTGAGCTCATTTGCTCAAGAAAAATATACGTTAAGCGGTACTATTACGGAAGCAGCAAATGGAGAAACTGCTTTTGGAGCTTCGGTCTATATCAAAGGAACCTACATAGGTACCATTACTAATGAATATGGGTTTTATTCCATATCTGCTCCAAAAGGAAACTACACACTCATCGTTTCTTATGTGGGGTTTCAAGACATCAGTACAGAAATTGTCTTGGATAAAAATCAAAAAATTAATTTTGACATTGAAGCTTCTGCAACTCAACTAGAAGAAGTGATGATAACTGTTGACGATAGTGACAAGCTCAACATTAGAGATCCCCAAATGAGTGTTACTAAAATTAAAATAAGTACCATTAAAAAAATTCCAGTGGTACTGGGAGAAGTAGATATTATTAAATCCATACAATTATTACCCGGTGTTACTAATAGCGGAGAAGGTACTGGAGGTTTTAATGTGCGTGGAGGTGCGGTGGATCAAAACTTGGTATTATTGGACGAAGCTATTATTTATAACACTTCTCATTTATTGGGTTTTTTCTCGGTTTTTAATGCCGATGCCATCAAGGACATCAAGCTATACAAAGGAGGCATCCCTGCTAAATTTGGAGGAAGGGTATCCTCTGTTTTAGATGTTCGTCAAAAAGATGGAAACAATAAAGCGTTTAATTTAACAGGAGGAATTGGAAGTATTTCAAGTAGACTTGCCGCGGAAGGTCCTTTATTTAAAGAAAATGGATCTTTCTTGGTAGCGGGTAGAACTTCGTATATAAATTTATTTTTAAAGGCCGCTGGTGAAGAAAATAGCCTTAGTTTTTACGACCTCAACCTAAAGTCTAATTATAATATCAACGAAAATAACAAACTGTATCTATCGGGTTATTTAGGGAGAGACAATTTTAAATTTGAAGGAGGCTTTAGCAATGCCTATGGAAATGTAACTGGAAACATCCGGTGGAATCATATTTTTAATGATAAATTATTTTCAAATTTAACGACCATCTACAGTGAGTATTATTACGATCTAACACTCGATCTTTTTGAATTTGATTGGAAATCTTCCATTAATAACTACAACATTAAATATGATTTTAAGTATTATGCTAGCAATGCCTTTAAATTAGATTTTGGAGTCTCCGGAATTTATTATGACTTTAACCCGGGTGTTATTAGACCCACTAACGAAACTTCTTCCATCAACTATTTTCAATTGGATAAGAAAAAAGCCTTAGAAACCGGAGTCTATATCAATGCGGAACACAAGCTTACAAACAAATTAACGGCGCAATACGGAATTAGGTACAGTGCTTTTTTAAGGTTGGGAAGCCAAGCCATCGCTAATTATGAAAACAACCAACCGGTGGTTTATAATGAAACCCTAGGGATTTATGAACCTAGTATTCCCATGAGCGAAACTGATTATGCTGCCAATAAGAAAATTGAAAGCTTCGCAAATTTGGAACCTAGAGTTTCTTTATCCTATCAGTTAAACAATAGCTCGTCGGTAAAAGCTGGTTATGCGAGAACAAGCCAATACATCCATTTAATATCGAACACCACCTCTGTAACCCCCTTAGATGTATGGGCCCCAAGTGGACCTTATATCAAACCTCAATTATCTGATCAGTATGCAGTTGGTTATTTTAGAAATTTTAAAAACAGAAACTATTCCTTAGAGGTAGAAGCCTATTATAAAACAGTTGCAAATCGAATCGATTATATCGATGGTTCCGACTTAATTGGTCAGAATAACATTGAAACCCAAATTTTAAATGGAGAATCTTTAAGTTATGGATTGGAGCTATTATTTAAAAAATCCGTAGGAGATTTTACGGGTTGGATTGCTTATACCATTTCTAAATCATCACAAAGAACACCGGGAGGTACTGCTGGGGGTCCTGGAATTAATAATGGAGACTGGTACAATACCTATTGGGATAGGCCCCATGATCTTTCCATTGTGGGAAGCTACCAACTAAACGATAAGTGGTCCTTTGGAACTGCTTTTATTTTCCAAACCGGTCGTCCTGTCACCTATCCGAACGGTCAGTATGTATATGAAGAACTATCCGTTGCAAATTTTTCGGAACGAAATGCAAATAGACTTCCCTCCTACAATCGCTTGGATATTTCTGCTACCTATGTGCCCAATAAAAAACCGGAAAATAGGTGGAAAGGAGAATGGGTTTTTGGAATTTACAATGTCTATAACCGCAAAAATGCCGCTGCTATTTCATTTGGTCAAAATAGAGAGACCGGTGCTAATGAAGCTACAAGAACCGCTATTTTTGGAATTGTTCCTTCCATAACCTATAACTTTAAATTTTAAAAAAATGAAAAGAGTTCTAAATAATATAGCATTAAAGTCGATGGTTACCAGTCCTGTTAAAATAGGTATTCATTATTTTATACTTGTGGCAATCCTAAGTTTAAGTTCCTGTACAGATGTTATTGAGCTGGATGTCCCTAGCGAAGCATCTAGATTGGTAATAGAAGCTTCTATTAATTGGGAAAAAGAAACTGTTGGAAACAATCAACGTATTAAATTAAGCAGGTCTACTCCCTATTTTGATACTAATGGAACAGAGCCTGTATTGGGTGCTTCCGTAAAAATAACGAATGATACCAATGGAGCTGTTTTTATATTTACAGATAACAGCGATGGTACTTATAGCACTGATAGTTTTGTACCACTGGTCAATAATTCCTATACCTTAGAAGTTATAAATGAGGGAGAAACCTATGTTGCTCAAGAAAATCTAATCGCAGTGCCATCTATTTTATCGGTCTATCAATCTACCGATTATTTTTTCCAAGATTTGCTGGAAGTAAATTTCGAGTTTCTAGACCCTATCGATGAGGTTAATTATTATTTTATAAAATTTCAGGAGGAGGCCGATTTACTACCTACCCTATCCACTTTAAAAGATGAGTTTATAAATGGAAGTTTGATTACTATTTCTAATGAGCGGAGGGAAAATGAGAACATTAATCAAGTAGCATACGCACCTGGAGATCTTGTTGACATGGAACTTTATGGTATTTCGAAACGGTATTACGATTATATGACTATACTTATCAATCAGAGCGAAAGCGGGGGTCCTTTTGACACCACTCCAGTTCCACTTAGGGGCAATTGCATTAATGTAAACAAGCCTGATAGCTATCCTTATGGTTATTTTAGAATTACGGAAGTATCGAAAGCTACTTATTTATTTGAGTAAAACGCACAAGTCACTTTCCTTACAATAAGTCCAGTAGCGCATTTTTGCATCTAGTAATGTTTAATCCCTATAAATATTGAAAAATAGGGATGGATTAGCTATTCCTATAATTTATTGAATTTATTCCTATATTTTCAGAAGTATCAGAAAAAACAGGATATTCTGAAACATAGCTCCTTAAGAATAAACATAAATTTATCTTAAATACCTTATAGCTAGGTATAACTCTTCTAAGTGAATTTTTTTATCCAAATCTATAATTAATAAAAAAGATATTTATTTCTAAAAAAGGATGTTTTATTAAAAAAAAAATATTTATCTACACATTTAAATAATTGTAATTATGCAAATTAATAATTAAATTACTTTTATTTTGAACTTAAAAAACTACATAAACTTACTATTGTTACTTCTTCTATTTGCAAGTTGTTCGAATAATAAGTTGCTTTTTAAAAACATTCCTGAAAATCTAAGCATAGCAATGCCAGATGCTATTATAACTAATGGGGATATTCTAGATATTAATATTTCATCTTTAAATAGAGAAAGCACCTTGATTTTTTCACAAAATTCAAATCATAATAATTGGTCACAAAATTTAGAAACAAGAAAAATAGACGGTTATTTAGTGGATAGTTCAGGAAATATAGACATGCCAATTATTGGTATCATAAAAGCTTCAGGTTTTACTTGTTTTGAATTTTCTGAATTTTTAAAGATTAGTTTAAAGGAATATGTTTTAAATCCATCTGTTAGAACAAAAATTTTAAATTTTAGGGTTTCAATACTAGGCGAAGTAAATAAACCAGGGACCTATAACGTAATAAATCAAAACATTTCACTTACTGAATTAATCAGTACAGCTGGAGGCTTTACAAATAATGCCAATCCAAGTAAAATTTTAATAATAAGAGATGCTAACAATGAAATTGAAACTCATTATGTAGACTTAACAAACTATG